>JAQCMZ010000317.1 GCA_028274825.1 Haloferacaceae archaeon | reverse complement strand
ACGCTCGTGAGCGTCGAGACAATCAACGAGGCTTTCTAACCGGCCCGAAGAGGGGGAATCGTCGAGCAATTCGGCGTATAACGGGGCGTCAATGTCGATAAGCTGCCGGCCCGGGTCGTGAAGTGATGGCCCGTTGATAGGGAATGTCTCGGTGAGAATCTCTCGCAACTGCTCGTCCAAGAGGTCCAAACTGGTATACCCGCACGGATCGAATTGAGAGCCCTCTTCGGTGCCCTCGGGATACAGCCATAGGTCGCCATTTTGCCGTTCCAGCCGGAATTCCACGGGAATGGTTACGCGGAGAACGCGCTCAAACCCCTCAAGTGCTTGTGGACCGTGTGTTTCCCCGCCCACCACCTGCCGCGTCCATGTTGAGCGGTGCTGGTCCCGGTCAATATATGTTTTCAGTACGAAATTCTCGGGGATCTTATCACTCGTCATTGGCATCTATGTTGCTTCTCACCGTTATGTCGCGGAGGTCTGGGGCGGCTACTCTGTACCCGCCCCCATAGCTGTGCACTGGCGTAGTACCACCTAGATACCTCTCTGCTCACGGCTCTTGGCTTGCGTTTTTGATTTTTTCAGTTAGTTCCTCACGGAGGCGAGCCTGGACAAGCCATTTATATCCAAGCTGTTGCTCGGTGTCGGACAGTTGTGGGAACAACAGCTCTTGTAACTCGTGCTGATACAGCTCAATAGCGGCTTCTGCCCCCATACCGGCGAGAGCCTCCTTCTCGTCATCCCAATCGACTTGATCAACCTCTTCGCGCAGTTCGCTGACGGCGAGGTTTGCAATGAGAGTCTCCACGTCAATGTTGGATAGGTCAGGAGAGTCGCTGGCCGTCTCGGTGGCACTTTCTGTTCTCGACTTATTTGCATCCATGTTAGCCTGAGTTTGGTTGGTCTGAGCCTGGGCTGCCGGCTGGCCTCCAGCTAACGCTGCCTCAGTCAAGTGCCCAGTTTCGTCGCCTGTCATCGGCTCGGTATCGGGAGTGAATTCCGCCGCTTCGTCTTCCGCACCTGGCTGCGTCTCGGCTGCCTTGGCAGACTCAGTGTGGTCAGCGTTTGCTGGTGCCGTCTCCTCCTGGCCGTAGGACTCGTCTCTCTGGTCCGAAGCAGACTCCTTAGATGAGGCCCCATCTTGTGGCGCGTCTTGGGGCTCAAGACGGTCAACCGCCGCATCGGCGTCGCTTTCGGGTTGTGCTCTATTTTTCGAGAGTGAAACCGGCCCGGGCCGGTCTCCCCAGAGCCCCTCTGATAGTGTTTCTTTCATCCGGGACCGGGTATTTTCTACTCTCTCAACGCCTGCCTCTGCAAGGTCAATTCCATCAGTAGCCTCCTCAATGACCTCTTCGACCGTCTCCGGGTCGGGGTTCCCAAACGCGAGTAGGGGATGCGTCTGAAGACTCCGCACAATCCCCTCTGCATCCGCTGGTTCAACACCTTCCTTGGTGAGGATACTGTGCCACTGGTCCTCTACTGACTGGTCGCCCGTCAGTGGAATCTGAGTTTGCGTGTCCGTCATTGCTTATATCGTTGCTGGTTCCGTCATGTAATTGCATACCGGTGCTCTGACCGGACGGATCATGGCTGATCCCGATTGTAAATCCCGAACGTCACATCGCCAGCAGCGTTATCTGAGGGCTCAGTGACTACGGTATCGAGGTCAAATCGCCGGAGTCCGCCCGTCTTTCGCCGCTGCTGGTGCAGTGTTTGCGCGGCCTGTGTGAGCTCGAGCCCGGTGACCTCCGTCTTGTCGTCCTCACGATTGTGCTTGACATCGTAGATTTGTCTACTCGCTGCGAGCCACGTGGCGGTCTGCATCCCGAGTGTACGCTCGAGTCCGCCTCGATCGTATATTGTCTCGATCTCGTTGATACGGCCGAAGATACCGTAGTCGTGCACGCCCTCGTCTCCGGCATATGTCCCGTTCGGGTCCGGAAATGCTTCATGTACGGTGAGGTCCTCCGCGAGTTCTGTAGCCTCCGTTTCCCGAAGGTGATCAAGACTTCCGATATGAAGCGTCACGTCCTCAGGATTGGGCCCGTCAACATGACTCAGTGCGAACGCATACAGTAGCATTTTGTGGGGTCGAAGCGAACCGGTACTCGCACCCTCTGCGAGCACCTTTTCCGGGGACAGCCTGTCATCTTCAGGCATCGACCGCGAGGCAGCGTTGGTAGCTTCGATGTCCCACGATTCCACGATTGATGAGCCAAGTCGGTTCGTCGCTGGATTGCTGGGGAGCGAATGTGGACGAAGTGCTGGGCCGAATGAGATCCCGCCCAACCAGTCGCACAGAAGAGGGTTCGGCATGTTTATGTACCCGCTGTCCCCGAATTGGGGGCTGCGAAGATTCAGGTGAAGATTCTCAAGGTCAGGAAGGTAATTGTCAACATTGTCAGCCTCGAACTCGCTTTTATCCTCAATCAGCCCTTGCTCTACCATCCTGGAGGCTGCTTCCTCCGCGAGTCCCTCCCGCGTCAGGACCCCTGGCGACGCGTCGATGAAGGCTCTGAAGACCGGCTCTCGCTTTGGATGCTTGCTGAACGCCTGGTAAAACCCGTCCCAGTATACGTACCACTGGTCTTCTATGCTATTGCCGGACATCGTCTGTTATGATTGCATGGTTTGTTGTGCAGCCTGTTGATGCGGACAGGCTGGGTCGTGAGGCGGTTTCACTCCGGTGCGAAGTGTGACAACGAGCCACAGTGTGCTCCTACACACTTGGTAACGTTGTCGACAAAAAACTACTACGAACCATGGGAAACAAAGGCCGTCGGCAATCCGAGATCACCGAGTTGTTTAAGTACCATGAAACGACACCGGTCCCCATCGACAATCTGCATACTAAAATTACGTGGCTGTAGGTGGCGACCCCGGTGGTGTGCTACTCGTATCCAGGCTCCACCTCCTCCTCGTCTACCTGTTGCTCCGTCGTGTGAGTGCCGTTTGAGGTGGGAGTAGTTGATTCGGTTGGCGGTTGCGGTTTGGGCTCGTGAGTGGAATCACCAACGCCGTTATTGGTATCCGACTGCCGGCCAAGCTGAGTGAGCCGGTTGAGTTCAATCCAAAGTGCGAAGGCAATCTCCGGTAAGTCGACATTCTCCTCCGAGTCACTCTGCTTCCTGCACAGGGTGGCTATCTCATGCCGGAGGTCATCTGCACGGCGCGGGTCTGCCGCCTCCATGACGACAACCTCTCCAACCAGCCGCTTGATCCGCTCGCCGTCCTCCTCGATGCGGACGAGTTGCTGTGTGAGGCCCTGGTGGAGGTCTGCGAGTGCGTTTCCGACCTCAGACAGATCCGTGCTGATGGTCACCGTGTAGTCATCTTGGTCACTTTCTGCTGTGTCCGGCCTGGACTGGGGTTGGTCTCCCATGACAGAATCTCCGTCCTACAGACACCTAGTCAACCCGGCAATCCTACAACCGAGAGTTGTTTTTGTGGGTAGCGTTCTTAGATGAACAGTTTCAGGCTGTGATGGGGCGTCGCGTGCGCACCTGCGCCCCCGTCCGTCCGGTTGGACTCCAGTAAGAGACTCGAGACAGCCACACCTGTTGGTGAGTGCCCGTACATCCCATACTCCGACTGGGTCAGTGCTGCGAGACGAGCCGGCGGTCCTTGTTTGAGGTTTACCGCTTGTTCTTTTCCGGTAGCCGGAGAGACCGGAGGGAGTCACTTTGACAAGAACTGCTTGGGGCTGTGGAGTGCATTCAACGCTTCCTTGAAGCCCTCCTGTAGGCCCATCTGAATGTTAACGCGTGGTAGTAACCCGGCGAAGACGACAGCTCGAGCGCCGAGTCCAAACCACTCTCGTGCGGCGGTATCGGTCGCAACCGGCTGGTCCTGGCAGAATTCGTCGAATCTCCGCGCGATATCCTGGTCCGTCAGCTGTGTGACCTGCTGCCACCGCTTGCCCGCGAGGGTCTTGACCCGATCAGCGGGAGGATGCAGCGAACACACAATATCGCGCTCTGGGAGGTACTGGCGCACCAGAAAGCGTCCCGCTCGCTGGGCGTGGAGAATGTCACTCTTTTCATCGTCCTTGTAGTGGTCTTCCAGGTGTTCAATCAACAGAATCTGCAAGTTACCAAGCCGGCGTACCTCCTGTGAGTGTTCAACGATTACGGTCTTCAGCATTTCCACGTAGTCGGCCCACATCTCGAGTAGTTCCCTGCCAGACGGTTTCGAATCCTCGGGCGAGGAATTCACTAGTCCCCGGCTCAGGTCATCTTGGCCTTTCACCTCGAACCGGCAGGCTGAGGCGACGTCGGCGTATAACTGGCGCTCCGTGGTCTCCCCAACGGTGCTGACCCCCTCGTTCGCTGGTACTCGGGCCATCCAAATCATGATACAGTGTGACAGTGAAAAAGTCTTGCGAATGTACTTTTTAAAACACACAGAATCTGATAGAGCAATTTAGGTAACTCTATCGCGGTGGTTTGTCGATTTGGTGAGTTCAGTGGCTCAGTGATCGAGACTGACTCACTATACCCTCTGCACCTCTACTAAAGCACGGTGTTAATCTACACAACCCCGAGTTATTTAACCCAGCGACCTGAATGAGGGGTGTACGATGCCCACCGAAACGACCCGCACGGCGCCGGAGGTTAACGCAGACCTTCTCAACGATTTCAAGACGACGATTGCTGCGTTTAACGATGGGAAAGTCAAAGGCCGGTTGAGTCCTGCCTTCGAAGAGGCGATGAAACTCTACATCGCCACAATGTACCTCCAGAGCCCTCTGCATCTTCAGGAACTCTCGGACTTCGTGGAGATTGAGGACAGCCATGTCGAGACTGCCGCCGACCACCAAGCACGCGTTGAGCAGTACACGAGCAAAGTATCAGAGTCACTCCGGAACGCCGTCCACCGGCTGCCAGAGGACGAACCACCACAACAGGAAGTAGAGTCGATATTCTTCCCACAAAAGGGGGGAAGGATCCCACCCGGTGGCGTACGGCAGCTCATCAGTGATATCGAAAGCGACGATCAAGAACGCACTCAGGAGTTCATCCGCGAGCAGGTGAAAGAAGAGGTTAAGAAAGAACTTGATCGGCGGCTCGAAGAGGAACTAGTGGAAGTCATCCGCCACCGGTTCGGGAACGGGGACGCGGACGATCCCGGGTCAGAGCGGGAAGTTTCGAACTCGCACTGAGTTCCGCCACCTCGTACAGTTTTGTGGAGTGAGATGCTGAAGAGTCGCGACGGAGCGTTGGAGAGTCCGTCTCGGGTGGGATGACCTCGAGGTGGCCGTCGTCGTTTTCGATGACGGCCACGAGGTCGCCCTGCTCGAGCTCGTGTTTCTCACGCCACTGTTTTGGGAGTGTCAGCACACCGCGTTGCTGGACCGTCCGTGACCCACCGTCGGCGATGGCCTCGTACAGGCTCGCAGCCATACCATCAGTCTCACTAGCACTCAGTATCAATCCTTGGAAATTCAGACAGTCTGTTGGCACTCAGAGCCGTTCGGGCTGTCTCTAGTCCTAGAACAATCACGCCCCGAGGCGGGTAGGTCGAACACCCCTCAAAAAGCAGGAGCGGGAGAGTGGGAAGGGTGGAGACTTGTGGCGTGGTCGGTCACCCGCCTGGGGTGTCGGCGTGACTGGCGGCGGCGGTCCCCAGACTGCAGGTGGAATGCCAGATGATGCGGGCGTGTCGGCGGGTGCCATCCACACCTCGCATGCGGAGCCGAGTAAAACCACCCCAATTCGTGCATGTTCGTGACCATACCTGCCCGTCCGCGGCCGTCGGAGAGTGCCCGCCGCTCCGGTCTGAGTGAACTCCTTACCCGCTGGTATGGTTCAGCAACCGTGCTGATTGGAGGGTATGGGACTTGCAGCGGGATGAGCGGTACAGACAGACGGCTTGTTTAATCAAGCGGCTCCATTGAATCGCCATATGACGTTGGAATTAGCGGGTCA
>JAQCMZ010000316.1 GCA_028274825.1 Haloferacaceae archaeon | reverse complement strand
TGACTGATATCTCCGGTATGCCTCGGTACTCCAGAGGGTCGTCATTGTGAGACGGTGATCACCCGCTCACTCGGTATATCAGTCTGGAGTCTCGTCACCGGGCGTGGCCTCTGGAGTCAGTCGCCCTGCCTGGCTGGGCCACGTCCCCTTGCGAATAAATATCCTCGGTCGTGGTATAGTAATTACGATTTTCAACACTTTCCCGATTACAGAAGCCGCCGTTTTGCGCTGACGGGCTCCCGGAGTGCTCAGAAAGTCACCTCACGGTCACGCGAGGAACCCTGTTAGCGGTCTTGTCTTGTGGTACTCAGTCGTTCTCTGTCGGAGTGATACCGTCGTCTACCTGCCCTCGACGATTGTGAATAATCGTGCCGACCGCCCCGGTTCGGTCAGTTCGGGGGCGACCGTACACCAGATACACGAGTGTGCTTCCGACAATAATCCCGCCCGCACCGAGGATGGGGAGCATCCCCATTTGAGTCAGCAGTCCGATTCCGGCGAGAAAACCAAACACCTGCGCGAATGGGTATCCCGGGGCTTGAAACTCAGGTTGGTACGATGGGACATTGGCTTCGCGGAATGCAATCAGCGCCACGTTGATTATCGAAAACACGAGAATCTGGAAGGCACTTGCCAGCTTCGCCAACTCGATCACTGGGACGAACGCGATGAGCAACAACAGAACCACGCCAGTGAGGAGGACGGAATTTCGCGGCGTCTTGAACCGCTCATCGATCGATCTGAGCACCGGTGGTAACAGATCGTCACGGCTCATCGCGAGCGGGAACCGAGACGAAGACAACACGCCGGCGTTGGCCATGCTCGTGAGCGCGATGACAGCGACTACCGAAATGAACACCACGCCGACACCGCCTAACAACTCAGCTGCCCCATCTGCCATTGGCGTGAGCGAGGCGGTTCCGTCGGGGCCACCGGTCTTCAGCACTTTGGCGTCTGCCAATCCAATGATAGCACCGACGACCGCCACGTACAGCAGCGTCATTATTCCCATTGATCCCAGCATGGCCCGCGGGAGATTTTTCCCGGGGTGTTTGACTTCTTCGGCGACGCTCGCAATCTTCGTGACACCCGCGTACGAGACAAAAACAAATGCCGCGGCCGTGACCACACCCATGTTTCCATGCGTTGTGAACGGGGTGAATCGACTCGTCTCAACCAGCAGCCCTGCGTTCGCCACATACGCTCCCAGTCCGACGACGACGGCAGTCACGATGATCGCCTGGATTCGCCCGCTCAACTTCGTCCCGGAGATGTTCAGTACGACCACAAGCACAGCAAGTGCGAGCGCGACGTACACAATTGAGCCCTGTGAGAGCGGTGCAAACAGCAACAAGTATGCACCCAGTCCAACCAGCGCGAACGAACTCTTGAAAACCAGCGAAAACCAGGCACCGATCCCAGCAATCGTTCCGAACAGCGGCCCGAGCGCCCGGTCGATGTACAGGTATGTGCCCCCAGACTCTGGCATTGCCGTAGCCATTTCGGCTTTCGACAGCGCCGCCGGTAAGACGACGATTGCCGCAAGAACGTAAGCCAATATCACTGCCGGGCCCGCTTTCTTGAACCCGAGTGCCGGAAGGACGAAAATCCCGCTCCCGATCATCGCACCCATGCTGATCATCATCGTCGGATACAGCCCGAGACTCCGATCTAAGTCGTGTCCAACCATCTATTACTGATTACCGGACTGAGGTATAAATAATATTTGGATTCAGTAATGAGAGCAGCTTCGATTAATTTATCACTAACAAGCCTTTTGAACAAAATGAATCATGTCGACTATTGGCAGCTACTCTCGGTCGAAACGAACGTTACCAGCGGCTTTCGTGATGCTCATGGCTGGGATACTCGGAGCCGCCGCCACCGAGTATCTCATCACTCACCCCGATCCGCTGTTCTGGTGGCGATTAGAGTTCCTCATAATCGGGACACTCTCTGTAGGGATCGCGTACGGAGGATATCGCCTGTTCGACAGCGCCTACGAACCAGAGGCGGTGTGGGGTGTTTTAACGTGGACGATCCTCGGGACTGGGACGGCCGCAGCTGTGGGCGGCATCGTGTACTTCCACCAACAGCTGAATTCGGCGGCGGTCGCTGCACCTGCGTTCCTCTTTGAATTCCTCCTTTTGACCGGTACCGGCGTCGGACTCGCCTTCGGCGTGACCCGATTGCGGTCTACCACCCCGATCCCACGGTCGCTAACCGAGGGTGACCCGGAGGATATGGACCGACTCTGGGCGGTCGCCTCACTTGTCGGAGGAGACTCGGACGCGCTCAGACAGCGGTGGGAGATACTCCAGTGTCTGTCCAGCACCACAACCCAGGAGACTCCGATGGCAGCATTCATTATCGAACTATCGAAGCAGTCACACACCTG
>JAQCMZ010000313.1 GCA_028274825.1 Haloferacaceae archaeon | reverse complement strand
CAGCGTGCATCAAGTGCACGACGATTTCAATTCGTTTGAGCCGATTCAGCGAACCATGTGAACTCTTCTATGACACGCTCCCATCAGGTATATCACCGTGATTTCGACGAGATTCCACTGAAACACAAACAGCCCGAAAACGAGTGCGAAATTCAGGACGAGTCCGGACACGAACTCACGGGACTCTGTGAGTACTCCCAAACCCGGGGCATCAACCGACTTCCAACGAGACTTTTTGATCTGTTCACTCGATTACACGATAACTGCTTGTGACATGCTGTTGCAATCTAGGTTCTCAGACAAAGTCTCACCTGACACAGCCGGTCACTGAAATCTGCACACTGCCTCTCTGTACTCCAGACGTTCAGATATGTTTTGATCACCTCGGACGGGTATGATGCCACCCGGGGGGGAGTGATTCGAAAGTCGACGAGTTTCCTCACTACGGAATTCACACGGCTCCACACGATCCTGGCGCAGCCGTCTCGTCTTGCCCGTGGGATCATTTCGACGGGCTATTCGCTCAGATCCCCGGGACAGGAATCGGATACACACACTACCACCGACCGCGTGTCGCTAGGCCTGCTAGACACCCCAGTGGCCTCGAGATAATTCACACCGTTGTGACTTCCTCGCGAACGTATTTTCCGGTCAACACCAGCGTTGCAAGAGCGATACCCGCGCCAAAGATCAGGACGAACTCGGAAAGCAATCTGATTCCTGCAGCGACCTGTTCGCGAACGAAGTTTGCGGCCAGAACACCCGTCACCAGGAGGAGGGCACCACCGCCAAGATTCAGTCCCAGTGAGTTGGGCTGAGGAGCCACGTTGGTGTTGAGTAGATAGAGGACAATTGCAACCGCGAACGGTGTCCCGAGCGTTCCGACTGCGAGAATCAACACGAGTTGTCCGATTACGTTGCCAGGGATGAACGCGCCGGGAATCGACAGTAATACGACTGCGAGGAGAGCGGCTCTCACAGCCCTCATAGGGTAGCTGAAGAGATAGTGTGTGGATGACACAGGTCGTATTGTCCACAAGGTTTAGTATGGAAGCCTGTCATAAATATAACAATGACGGTGTTGCCGATTGACACGGACGTTCTTGAGGATGTCTGTCGAGACATCGCTCAGAAAAATTACGGATTCGTGTACGTCATGGATCAAAAGTCCGATATCAAATCCGGCTACGAGAGCGCAGATGTTGGGATGCTGAACGCAGGATCGCTCGCGGCAAGCGATATGCGGAAAGCACTCTCAGAGATGTCGGGTAATGAGTTTGTCGATGTAGAAAAGCTCCGCGATGGAGTGTACTACGTCGACCCATTTGGTGTGAAAGGGAATATGAACATCACGAGAGAATTGACCAACCTCTTTGGTCAGCGGCTTGTCGTCACTGGCGAAACACTAAGGTCTCGAGTTTCACTGGCGATGGATGAATAGGATTTTTTTGTTGACGAACTCACAGGCCGTAATTACCTTCGTCGCATCACTGCTGGCAAGCGTGACTACTACACAATCGGGCCGAAATTGAAAGAACATGCCGACGATGTGGGACTTGACGCGCGGCTCACACGCGAGGCGTCGAACGGGAAAATAGCCCACAAAGACCTCGAGAGGGTTATCGACGTGAACGCCACTTCCGACGTGATCCGGTATCTCGATCGAGAAGGATACATCGTCGATCTTGACGGTGAATATCTCGTCGAGGAGGCAATAGACGAGTATGCAGGCCTGCTCGCGACCGAAATCGGGGAGGCGGTCGAGGAGAAATTCGAGGAATCGAGCCACGTGCTCCAGACCGATGAGTTCGAACAGGTAATCGAAAACGAGATTGACGCCCGCTTTGAGGTCCTCTCAAAAGCGCAAAGTGTTCGGACGAAAATCCTCGATGAGACCCAGACGAAACTGATTGATCAACTCGGTCTCGATCTGGGCCGACGAATGGTCGAGATTAAAGAATCGTTCGATAGCGTCACCGACGATCATGCTCGGCGGATCCACTCCACTGTCAAGGCCGAAGCCGACCAGCTTCCCGGGATGCTTCCCGAGTGGGTTGATCTCGCAGAAGCCCATATCGAGGAGTTACAGGTAAGTAACGCGACAGCCGTGAACGAACACGTCAGAGATGAAGTACGGGAGCAGTATCGAGCGCTCGTCAACGAACAAGAGTTCGGCGGGAGAGCTGACTGACACACCACAACCAACACCACCTACCAATGCCTCAAAAATACGAATTCGATCGAATCGAAAGTGACGGACAGGAGTACGTGATCGCCGACCCTCACAACCAGACAGACAATCCAGTGCGGCTTGAGGCTCGGTGGGTTGAGGGCGACGATATCGAAGGTGAATGGGAGCGGGCGATCCGGGCGATAATCAAGACTGACCTACTCGGCTCGATGGAACTCGAGGAGGGAGACGGACGAATCGACCGCCGACAGGCTATTGAGACCCTCACCAAGGCGAGCGACGACCAGGGAGATATCATCACTAGCGAACAGCAGGCTGAGGCGCTGCTCGAGTTTTTTATCTCGGAAGATATCATCGAACAGGAGAAGGGAAAACTGGTGATGCTCCGGAATCCGAGTGAAAATCCCGAAAATATCAACGGTCGAATGATCCTCAACTGGGCAGCAGCGATTGACGCCTGCGTTGAGAAAATCTCAGAGACAATCGACCAGGTCGATAGTTCGAAAGAAAAACTCGAGGATCGAGCAGATGGGCTCGAACAGGACTCCGGACAGATTGATGAATTCCTCACAGAGACTGCACAGGAACTCAAGAGTCTCGGTGATGGTGCCGGCGTTCCAGAGGACCCGTCAGTGCTTTCTGAAGACGAACAAGACCGATTTCAACAGCTCAAGCGGAACTTGGTTTATCACAAGAAAATGAAGCAGGCAGACCAGCAGAATCTCGCCGACAAGGTTGAAAGCGGAGCCGCCCGACTCGCGGACAAAATCAAGATGCTGAAGTCGGCAAGAACGACGCTGGGGAACAAACAACAACAGATCCGCTCGCAGGCACTCCGTAAACAGACCTTCCCCGACGAAGCGATGAATATCGTCGACAATATGGGTGATCTGACAACGCAACTTGCGGGTGTCGGTGGAATCGAAGAAACTATCGAGAACACAGAAGACAGTGAAGTCGCTTCTATCGTCGACGATGTGGTCGGAGATGTTGACGGCATCAGTGAGGCCGCACAGAAGACAGCAGGCGAAGAAGCCCAAAGCGAAACAGAAACAACTGACCTGGAGATGTAGTAGAATGTGGGCAGGATCATTGTTGTGTGGGCTTCGCCGGGTAGACGAACAACGGGAGAAACTTCTTGAAATTCGGAGCTTCTCTGGGAGAGAACCCCTCCGGCGAATCGAAATCGCACTCGACACACTCGTCGATCTTGCCGAACTGTTGCGTGCAGCAGCCCCATTCCCACCCCGGCCTGAAATCAATATATCCGCCGAAAACCCGGCAGAGATCAGGACGGATGCGGGCGACGCGCAGGTCATGGACGTACTCGACACGAGCTACGAGTTTGGGAGTGCGAGGTTGGATCGGTTTGGATCAGCAGTCGCAGACAAAATTACCAGAAATGAGCGCCTCAAAACGGTAGGTTCGTGGGTGATTGTACCGCTGTCCACGACCGGACTGCACGCGCGCAACTGGGCCCCTGTCATTACAGCACTGTCCGTCCGAGTTGATGATCTCTGCAGAGATTTTGACCGTATCGTGGGTCGCGTGAGTGCCGGAGAAAGTGGCGAAACACTCGTGACCGGGTGTCGTAGTATTAAAGAGATGTTAGAAACCCTGCACAGAGTCATTCAGCGCGCTGACGCAAGCACGCGGTACGTCCGCAGTCGAACAACCCACAACGGGGGAAGACTCCTGTCAACAGTAAAAAAAGCAGTGACACTGCTGGAGAGGAACAACGATGCTTAATCTGACACCAATTCTGAAGCAGGATCAGCCGACATCACGGATCAGAATCGGCGCCAAAAAGGTCGGGCCGAGTACCAAAACAATCGAGATTCGTCACAACGACAGACGAGCGTTCTTTTATGTTGAGCCTGTCGACGATGCTATCGTTGACGGAATCGGGAACAAGGTGCGGATGCATCAGAACGTGAAGACTGTGTTCAATGGGATCGACCGCAGCGCAGACTTTCTTGTCGACCCAGACGCGGACAAACACGATGTCGTTAGCTGTGAGTCTGCAAAAATCCACACGAGTGAGGTCCCACCCGTGGAATTGGCTACGTTTCTCAAGCAAAATGACTATTTACTCCACCCGATGGAAGAGGTTGTTCCGAATGGAGACGGTCTCGCGAAGTTCGAGGTAGCGGCGCTAGAGCCATCTGGGTACACGAGTTTGCGCGTAACGCCAGAAACGGAACTCGATTTTATTAGCGCCGGCGAACTCCGAGAGATGCAGGCGACTTCTTCAGATTCAACCCACGCTATGTCGGGCGGTGAGGGAGGCGACGACGGATCAGTGGAGGTGTCGCTGGAACCAAAAAAACCGACTGTCAGTCTCGAGGAAGATGTCGCCGGACTTCCAGAGGTGAAACGCACTGCTGAAAACCTGCTGGCGCTTTTCGACCCCGACGTGCGTGACGAGGTAATAACGCGATATGGTGACGAGTTCGCCTCACGGGGTAACAGTATGCTGCTGTACGGTCCCCCCGGGTGCGGGAAAACACTCGTCTCGGAGGCCATCGCTCACGAAGCCAAGTACAACTCGAACATTGAGGAGAGTTACGGCGAGGTGAAATTTTTAGAGATCAAGAGCAGCGACATTCTCTCGAAGTATTCGGGAGACTCCGAGAAACGAGTCGAGGCGATCTTTGAGAAGGCACACAGGGTTGCGCAGGAAGGGTTCGCAGTGCTCTTTTTTGATGAGGTCGACACGCTGATTCCTGACCGTGGCGACGATTCGCTTCAGCGTCACGAGCGTTCTCTGACCAACGCGTTTCTTCAAGAGATGAATGAGATTGAGGAGAACCTCCTGGTCATTGGTGCAACGAATATGCCATTTACAATCGATCCGGCAGCGACCCGACGGTTCCCAATCCAGCAGTTCATCCCACAGCCGAAAACAGAGGTGATGGCGCAGGTGTGGCGAAAACATCTCTCGGCGATGAACGGCACTGACGGGATCGACTATGACCGACTTGGCGAGCTCTCGACTGGTTACACACCAGCGGAGATAACAGACCGTGTCCTGGGTAGCGAACTCCAGCGTGAATTCGTCGAGAGTGTCCATCTTCCGGATCAAGAGCCAATCGAACCCACGACTGAGTACTTTGCAGACCGACTCGCAGGGACTGAGCCGAAGACGGTCCGTCAATATATTGCGAGCGTCCGGACGCAAATCGACGACATCGAAGGGTATCCCGAACTCAAACGCTACGTTGAATCACAAGCTGACCGATTAGGGATGCAGTTGGGACCCGAATCCCCGCAGTTTGACCGGCTGTTCGGCGGAGAACCCGACAGCGGGGTCGGTGGAACCGGTCCAGGTGGTGAGGGATCTATTCCTGAAGACGACCACACCGAGACAGGGTCGGCATCTGACCCCGCCTCTGGGGCGGAAGTTGGGGGCGAGGGTCGTGACTGACGAGTACCGACAGAACGGCGTGTTCGATAGCGATTCGGCCTCAGTAGTCGGTGTCGGGAATGAGGCGATTGCAATCGCCATCGACGAGGACGTGACGGTGGGTTCCGCTCACGACCAGATGACACTCAAGCACGACGCACCAGTGGTCGACATTGCGATTACGGACCGATTGCTCGTCCTTTCACCGAACAGACTCACAGCCTACTCTTTTGATGGGAATCGAGCCTGGAGCCAAGACGTGGCTGACGCGTATGCCGTTGCTGGCACCGAGTCGCGAGACTGCTGTGCCGTCCTCAGTGGCGAGACTCTTCGGCTCGTCGAAACTGTAGGTGGTCGCGAACGGCTCACGGTCGATCGAAGCCGTCCGGGAACACCCGACGACGATCTCATCCCAACATCGAGTGGGTTTGTGATTACAACATGGTCGTTCCTTACTGTAGTCGACAGTGACGGCGAAGTTGTGTTTGACCGGGATCTCTCGGCAGTCATCTTGAGTGTCGGTGTCTGTGACGATACTATAATTGTGGCGCTTCAGAGTGACCAGCTCGTCGGGCTCGACGCAGAAACTGGCCAGAACCGCTGGCGAACGGATCTGGACGTCCGGCAGATTGCGCCTGTTGGCGAGAAATCGGTGTTCGTTAGCGGGGCTGCGGGAGTAGAGAGCGTGGATGCTACCGGGACCACGGAAACGATTCCGGATCTCCCGGCCGGCGAAGTGTACGCAACCAGAAACGGGGAAACCGTCTGCGTAACGCGCGGCGGAACGACCGAGAGATACATTCCCGATAGAGACCAGTTTAGCGTGGAGTTGCTGACAGACTCCGTTGGAGTCGGCGGGACAGTCGATTTACAACTCTCAAATCAAACAGAGTCAGAGCAGACAGTCGAGATACGACTCGACGTGGACGGCTGCTCACTCACATCCCCCGATCGAACGGTGACGACCGGTGAAGGTACTATCACCGTCGTTGAATTTTCTGTCGACTCGGTACAGCGTGAGGGGACTGCGAGTGTGAGTGTGATGATCGATGGAGACGGCCACGAGTGTGGACCCATCGTGGTTGAGGATGTGCCGGACGGCGAGATTACAGTCGAAACGGAGCTCAAGACGACGGCAATCGATACCGGCGTTGCTGAACTGGCAGTGACCGTCAAAAATGTCGGGGACGTCTCACTTGAGGATGTTCAACTGGTAGGAGCCAATGTTGGAGTGACCGATATTGCGCCTGGTCAGGCGTGGGAAGGCACGATTACTCGGCCGTACGAGCCGGAGCGGCGAGTGTCGGTCGGACTCGAGATAAAACGCGGTGACAGACATCAGGAGTACGCACCTACATGTACCCTTCCACCAATACCAGCAATCGATACGACAGTACAGCGGGACGCACTGCGAGCGACTGTCACGGTCGCAGATGATATTTCAGTTTCCGATCAGATAGTGGTAGAGATGCCCGGTGCTGGGCGCGTGCGGTCTCCAGTGACAATTAGCGACGACGATTTACTACTCCTCATCCCACAGTACGAGTCGGGCGTCGCCAGGATTGCCCTCGATGCGCTTGACACCGAAGAGCGCGTTCGGGTTTCCGGAACAGGGACACTGTCTGCGCTATCATCGACCGACGGTCTTGATAACAGCCAGCCTCTGTCGACCGGCGAGACAAGGAATACCCCCCGACGAAGCGAGTCGGCTGAATCTGCGACTCAGAATACACCTGTATCCTCAATCACGGACCCACCAGCAGGAGGGGACTCGGCCCACTCGCACACTCTTGAACAGAGGCGGGAGAATAATTCGCAGAGCGACCGGAATCGACACTCACACTCTTCGGCCGAGCGGACGCCCCCGGCGTCGCGGACTGACCAACCCGGGAACTCTGAGAATCCCTCAACACAACTGTCCAACAGAGACGGGGGGACAGACCGGTCGACAAATCCCTCTCTGGATGACCGCTCGCTGTCAGCAACGCGCCACACTCCGGAGTGTGTCCCCGGTATCGGACACACTGTCTGCGACCGAATCGTCGTCGAGAACAGGGGCGACCCGGTCGAGTCAGTGAAGCTTGTCCTCGGGAGTGAAGAGCGTGTCAGTCTCGGGTCTCTCGCACGTGACGAAACGGCAGCAGCCGAGCGATTCGTCGCTGCCACTGAAGATGGCGAACTCACACTCCAGTCGGCGACGGTGGAGGCAGACGGAGTGACTATCGACGAGGTTGGTAGTGAGACGCTCCAGATATCTGATACTCAGATCGATGTACTAGCGACAATTGACCCAGCTGAAAAAACGCTCACCGCTGAGTTCGAAAACGAGACTAATCAACAATATCGGGTGACTGGTGTCGACCCCGGGCCGGACGGCGGTCGGACATCTCTTTCCACCACAGTTGACTCTCACGAGAGTGTAACTCTGTCGACAGCAGTCGCAGACCACACGGCAGCAGACAATCCCGCTCTGGTGTCGTTCTGGCTCGAAACAGAGGGTAGTGACGAGCAATGCGTCGATGTGTTAGCGGTCCCGTACGACTCCACGGTTGGCGATGAGATGGATACCGAACAGGCCCCAAATGCATGGATTACCTCGGAGACACAAGTCGCCGGCGAATACAGTTCTGTGGTACTCGGAATCGAGAATGATACCGACGACTCGCTCAAGAATGTCGCCGTTGTTGCCGACAATGGGCCGATTGACTCAATGTTTTACTCGCCGGCCCGCCGTGACCAGATCGATCCAGGTGACCGGATCGAACACTACGTCGATCTCGAATCTGGACAAGTAGAGCCGAGTTTCGAGGTTACCGTCTCTTACTCGGCCGACGGAATCGAGCAAGAATACCGCGCACACGTGTCGGGTCCTGGCGTCACCGACGAAAGCGAGTGGACTGACGAGCACCTCGCCGCGTGGTCGCTCGAGTGGATCGATAAGACGACTGCATCTCCCGAACTCCCGTCACCGCTCTCGACGCCGCTCAGAACCAGAGAGTGACAACATCATCGAAGGAGACAGTCACCCAAGAAGTGAGAGGCTGGGTTTTGTCCTGATCTGACTCAGACAAGGAAGTCCCCACTCACCGATTCTCTCGCGTCGCGAATGTAGTGGAACAATCTCCGTGAAGTCCGGACAGTCACCCAGATGACAACGAGTGCGTACACACCGACCGCACCGAACACCGAGACTCGGGCAATATCGAGCGCAGCCGCCCGAGATTGGCGTTCAGCTGCAATCTCCTGGGCACGGGTAGTCTCACCTGCGTTTTCGAACGCGTCAATCGCGTTCTGATAGGCTGTATCGATTGACTCCGCATCCGCCACGAATGTATCGTATTTTGCTGGATTCAACAGAAGTGGCTGCCCGAGAACAACGACAAACTGCGTCTGTCTCATCTCGGTCCACGTGCTTTCGGCATCCTGACGTGACTGTTCGCCGCTTGAGACGGATTCAGAGTAACTGTTAAAGGCTGTCTCTGCATTATCTTGGAGTTCGTCTGCACGCTCTTCGTCACCCTGTAATAGCGCGATTCGTGCGAGTTGTCGTTGTGTGGTTGCCTCCTCAATCAACGACATGTCGCCCGATTCGAGCCGGTCCTCATAGTAGGTCTGTTGTTGGGTGATGACCCGGTCGAGATCACTCTCCGCGTCAGCCCGCGCAGTGTCGCTGAGTTGGCGCACCTCATCGCTCTCAAGTCGGTTGGCTTGTAGTCCCATCGTATTGTACGCGGCGGCAGCGCGAATGATTGCTGACTGGGCCTGGTCGTGTTCGTCGTCTTGTAGGTGAGTCTCTGCCTCGTTTACTGCCTCGATATACAGCACTGTCGCTTCACCGAACGTTAGTACGATAGAGATCTCCTCGTTGCTGCTCTTGCCACTTCGAAGACGGCTATCCATCGTATCGATAAGAGTGAGTGTGCTGTCTGCAACAGAGGAATCATACTCGGAGAGGTCACTCTGGATTGGTCCCAGGTCGAGTGGAACTGGCGTGGCCGTGACCGTGATACGTGTAGAGCCACCCTCGCCGTCGACACTGTACACCCACTCGTAGGTTTCGCCGAACTCTGCACTGGTGTCGAACTCGAGATTCAGTGAAGCGTCCTCTGCGCTGCCAGCACCCACCGAGTTCGGTGCACTTTCTAATGTCAGCCACTTGTCGGGGCCGGTTTCAAGTGTCGTCTCGACGTCGTCTACGCTTTTGTATCCGAGTTCCTCACGTATCGTTGTCTCCCGGTCAGTGGTCTCACCAATCGCTAGGTCGCCTATCGAGACGTCATCACTGGCGAGACTTGTCTCGTGAATGATTTCGAAGTTGTCGTCGAGGGTGGCGTCTCCCCCGGCCCCGGGCGTAGTTGCGGTCACAGAGAAGTCATATCCGCCTTCTGGAAGTGTTTTCTCAGCGGTAATCCGAAGATCCACCTCTGTGGTGGTCCTCTGGTCGATTTCGGCTGGTCTCCCCGACGCGACGACAGAGATATCTGGATTGGACGAGGATGCTGAGACACTTCCAACTTCGAGTGGCGTGTCTCCGTCGTTAGGAACGTTCAAATCAATCTCTTTGGTCAGTGTGGCACCCCCGCTGCGTGGCTCGTCGAATCTGAATTCGTCGCTATCGATGTCTAACTCGCCAAAGTATCCCGGGTAAATGACCTCGGCCTCGAGGTTGACCTCGCGGGTGACGCTCGAAGATCGATCGTCAGCAATCTTGAGCGTCCATCGGAGTGTCTCGTATTGATCTGCTCCGCTATCTGGCTGCACAGTTACCTCGACGGTGCCGCCGCTCCCAGAGACCGTGTTCTCACCAGAGATAGCGAGACTCCCGTCAGAATCCCCGCTTATGACGTCAATATTGACGCCTCTGAGAGAGCCCTCATTTGTCAGTTCCTCCACGCTGACTGTCTCCGTCGCCTGATTGCCTACCAATACCTCACCGACATCAATTGGCTCATCCGAGAAGCCCGCCTGCGGCGCGACTGTCAAATCAAACGAGAATGACTCGCCGTTCACACTGCCGGAGACCCTCCCGCTTTCTGGGTTCGATCCGACAGATATCCGTAACGTCACATCGGTGGTCGTTCCGGCGGCGAGGTTTTCACTCCCGGCGTGACTGACGCTCACACCTGAGGGTGTACTCGTGATGGTGACGTCCGCGGCTGTATCGTTTTCACCGCTGTTGGTCACTTGGATATCGTGTGTGTCTGCCTGGCTACTCTCGATATTGATTGTATAATCGTCTGCTTCCACGTCAGAGATATTTGCCGCGCTGACAACAGGCGTGGCCACGAGCATGAGGGCAATTGCGATGAGAGCGCCGGCGATATGTCGCTTACACATCAGAATCACCCTGCGTGATGACTGCCCCAATCTGGCCTTTCTTATAGGTTCGTTGCCAGTAGAAAATCCGGCCAAAGACAATCGCCCCAAGTAATCCAATACCGAGTCCGTATCCGATAAGAATCAAGGCAGACGCAACCGCTAACGAACGTCGGGCCCCGTCCACGTCTGTAGCGAGCGTCTCGAGTTCAGAGGCGCGCTCGGAGAGTCCGTTATCGGTTGCGTCGTTCTGTGCGGTCCGCAACTTCGAGAACGACTCCTGAGAGGCCTGGTACTGGCCAAAGATCTGGACTGGGTTCGCGAACCCACCAATCACGCCGCTAACTGTGCTGCAGTCAGGGCACTGCTCGAGAAACGCCCCGGCGGTTGCCTCCGCGTCATCTATCCGTGTGACTGCGGCGTTATACTCGGCTGACAACTCCTCTGCCTGAAGATTGAACTCTGCAGCCTCTGTCGGCCGGTTCGCTCGTTCGTATGCGGTTGCAGTCCTTGAGAGCAGCTCGACCCGATCCGGCGCCCGTTCGGTCGATGAAGCCTCCTCTCGCAGACCGTCACCGAGAGTCACATAAAACCGCGTCACCGCCAGATTTGCGAGCGTCGCCTGCGTCTCCCCGTACGACTCAAGATCGTCAATCGCGGATTCGGCATCCTCGGCCGCGGCGAGACTTTTCTCGTAATCGCCAGCATTTGCTAGCTCGTATGCTTGCTCGAACGCCACCATCGCATTAACAACTGCGTCGAACTCGGCTCGGTCGTCTTGGTCTAGTGTTCCCACCTCTTGGACACGAGTGATACTGAACGTTCGGAGTGTCTCGAACTCTTCGTACTCCTGATAGGCTTCGGTGCCCTCCATTGCACGGAATGTTTCGAAGAATTCGTCTGCGGTTTTAGGCTCTTCTTGTGCTGCTGCTGTCCCGGTTCCCCCCACTGTTACCGTCGCAATCATGAGTATCCCAGCGAGCACACAGATGATCATCATTTGAGTCATCTGAGTGCGTGTGTCTCCCATCTCAGAACACCGTCCGTGTGAGTCGTTCACGAAGACCATCATGATTGAATAACTCTTCGACCGCATCAAGAAGCAACAGCGAGGTGTAACCGACTGCGACTGCCTCAGGGCCCCGGCTCACTGTGCGGGTCAGGTCCAAGGTGCGTTTGTGCACTTCTCTGGCTGGTGCAACCTCCGAGAGTCGACCACGTCGATCCTCAATGAACTGGTCGACCGTCTCGTAGCGTTGTTTCACCTCTCGGCGTCGGGCGTTAGAATCAGTTTCGAGCCGGTTGAGTAGCTCCGTGAGTTCGAACGACCCGCTCCACTGAGCATTCGCACTGGGCATATCATCACACGCTGCGAACAGATCGACGTTTCGTTTCGTTGTCATCGCCTCAGAAATCATCTCTGCTGTCCGATCAGCTGCCGCGAGAACTCCCTCGACTGCCTCGGCCGGATCGACTTCGTAACCAACGAATTTGTGTCCAGTTTCCGGGACAGACTCGACGACATCAAGCATTGACTCAACG
>JAQCMZ010000303.1 GCA_028274825.1 Haloferacaceae archaeon | reverse complement strand
TGTGAAGTCCCTCGGGGTCAAGCCCCGAGGCTTCACCGTTTGGGGTCTGCACAGCACCCGCAGGCGACTGTCAGTCCTCCCGACCTTCTCGGGAAGGAGTCGGCTGGACTGGACACCTGAACACACTGAGTGTGTCCGTGGGAGTCGGTCGCTCCACCACGACCCGTTGAAACCCCCGTCGCACGCCCAAGAGCGATTGTGAGAGGGGCCACGTTTCCACAGTGTCTCAGCCAGCGGGAGATGAAGCTCTGTAATCTGTCTGTGGAGTTTCTCTGACTGCACCGTGACTACGAATTATTGTTTCCTGAACCTACTGGTCGGCTTCACCTCGGGGTCATCCTTCGAGAATCGACGATTCTCGTCATCACGGAAATCTTCGATTTCCGTCAGACCCCGAGGCACTCGCCTCGAACCGCTGTAGAAGTCACCGGTGTCATGCAACACGGTCGATGATTAATCGAATATTTTGCTGGTGAGCGAACGAAACGAAACTCACAGAATTTCGAGGCGAAAGTCTCCGACGGTAGCTCTCTGATGAGGCCGACAGTGTTGAGACCGGGCATTCTGTCGGCGTTCGGTGATTGTGCTCGCGAGCCCGAGAGACGACCCTGGCGCCACGGGAGAAATTGAATCCCGGTCTCCCGGTGTCTCTGTGTTTCGGTCTCTCGGTAAAGTGTTTTGTTCGCACGGCTCACAGCTACAGCGCCTCCGTGTGACGACCCTCACGCCGGGGATTGCTCGGTCTGTAGTCGGATCCTCGCGGCGATAGTAGCTCACGCGTCGAGTATTCTATGTGGCAGAACCAAAGAGATGCACTCTCCAGGTGCCTATCCGTCGTTTACCGAATCGTTGATCACTACAACTGTGGGTGGTTGTCAGATTCCAGTTTGCGACCCAGATACGGTATGATACGACCCGATTCGCTCTCGCTGAATCGACCGAGTACTGGCCGAGTCCGGATAGATTACACCAATCTGTTCGTGTGAATCCGTCTCTTCACCCACTCTATCGTGAGTTTTCACTTCCGCCGTGCTCACGGAACCTTTTCAATCATCGACTGCCAATGATGAGCTGTCTCCCACTGAAAATAAAGCGGAGACAGGCAACCCATGACAGACTTGCAAACTCACGCAGCCGAGATTGCGGAACAGCTCTCGGGCCACGTAGAGGTGGACCATGATGAAGTCGAAAACAAACTGGAGAATCTCGTCAGTGAATACCGCGTCCCTACCGAGGAGGCGCGCCGTAGCGTCGTCAATAGCTATCTTGACCAGGCCGGGATGGACCGTGACGAGTTCACCGGCAGCGGTGACGGGAGGGTGCTCGTCAGTGATATCGACAAAGACGAAGAGTGGGTCGATGTCCGCGGGAAATTAGTCGAACTGTGGGAGCCTAACAGTGAGGCTATCTCACAAGTCGGGCTTTTCGGCGACGAATCGGGGACTATCAAATTCGTCGCTTTTGAAACGTCGGATCTCCCCTTACTTGAGGAAGGCCAGAACTACGAACTGACGAATCTCGTCACCGACGAGTACCAGGGTCAGTACTCGGTCAAGCTCAACAGAACCACCGATATCACCGAGATCGACGCTGACATCAAGGTCGGCGACGACGCTGAGACCGTCTCGGGTGCGTTAGTGGATATGCAGTCTGGCTCGGGTCTCATCAAGCGATGCCCCGAGGAGGACTGCACCTATGTGCTTCAGAACGGCCGGTGTTCCGAACACGGACAGGTTGAGGGTGAATTTGACCTCCGAATCAAGGGGGTGCTTGACGACGGGACGACCGTAACGGAACTGATCTTCGACGAGGAAGCAACCGAGAATCTCACAGGAATCGGGCTCGACGAAGCCAAACAGATGGCCAGGGACGCGCTGGACACCTCGGTCGTTGCCGAAGAGATGAGCGGAGAAATTCAGGGCCACTACTACGAAGTGACCGGCCCGCAACTCGGACGATACGTTCTCGCTGACGAGGTGACCGAGGTCGGACAGGTCGACCCTGAAGATGCCCTTATTAGAGCGAGGTCGATGTGAGATGAGCGACGCACCGACCCGCGAGATTGCACGGCGTGTCTTTGCACAGGAATTCAACGACGCTGGCTACACGTTCAAAGAGTCTGACGACGAGCGGGCGCCATTGTATCTGTTACTCCCGACGGGAGAGCGAGCAAATCGCGTGTTCCTCACCGGGACGCTCACCGAAAAGGAAGACGTTGGTGAGGAAACCGAGTACTGGCGAGGCCGGATTGTCGATCCAACAGGGACATACTTCGCATACGCCGGACAGTATCAGCCAGAGGCAGCGAATATGCTCCGAGAGCTGGATACGCCTGCATTCGTGGCTGTCGTGGGGAAACCGCGAACCTTCGAAACCGACGACGGGTCCGTCAACGTCTCCGTTCGCCCCGAATCGATCACGACCGTCGATAACGATGTCAGAAATCGATGGGTCGTCGAGACGGCCGAACGTACGCTCGATCGCATCAGTTCCTTCAGCAACGAAGGAAACGAGTACGCCCGGATGGCCGAGCGAGCCTTTTCCAGTCTCGATGTGATGGAATATCGCGATGTTGCCACCCGTGCGCTGGAAAGTCTCGACAGCGATGACGACGTGTCGTCTGTTCCTACCTCGACGACACTTGATCCCGCTGTCGACGAGGTTGCCGTTAAATCCGATTCTCCGGATACAAACTCCGGCGACAGTCTCGAAGACCAGCCAGGGATCTGATACGGGACTAACCCCGATATCGAGACGCAATTTCTCCACTCACTTGACTGATACCACTCCGCGGTCACCCCGCCGGTCGTCAGAGTGAGAAGTCTCGAATCCTGTAGTCGGGGGCTTAGCATCTATACACGGCTAATCGGGTTTTTCAGATCACCGTTGACGGCTTTCGTCTTCTCCTGACGACATTATCGCACGGCGACACACGACACAGTTGCCGGGTACGCTCGGGAAGCTCTAGCTTGATGTGTTCCGCAAGCACCTTATACGGCGCTCTCAGTACATTGAAACGATCAAGTAGATGCCGAGACCAGAGGTCCTTGAAAATATCAAAGACGCCGAAGAGAAGGCAGACCGAATCATTGCTGAGGCTGAGGAGACTGCCGAGGAGCGCCTGAGCGAGGCTCGTGAGCAGGCTGACCGGATTCGCGAGAAAGCGAGTGAAGAGGCATCCAAGCAGGCAGAGCACCGACTCAAAGAAGCCCGAGCTGATATCGATCACCAGCGCGAACAGATTATTACTGAGGGCCGTGATGAACGCGAACAATTAGAACAACAGGCTCGTGACCGTATCGATAAGGCCGTCGAACGGTCACTTGACCGGTTTGAGGAGGCAGTAAATGCTCAGACCTGAACGGATGAGTAAGGTGTCGGTAACGGGGGCGAAACCCGTTATCGACGATGTTATTGAGAGTGTCCATCAGCAACACGTTCTCCACCTGTCAGAGTACGGCGGCGGCTGGGAGGGGTTCTCCCAGGGCCGATCGCTGGAGGGTGCTGAGAAGGTGTCTGAAAAGCTCATCACGGTCCGATCGCTCAGACAGACCCTGGAAGTCGACGCGTCGACAGACGAATCCCCTCGAGTCATCGACGACGACGAGTTGGACGTTGAACTCGACCGGATCCGGCAGCGAGTGAACGAGCTTGACGACGAGCGGAGCGATCTTCAGCGACAGATACGCGACCTTGACGAGCA
>JAQCMZ010000290.1 GCA_028274825.1 Haloferacaceae archaeon | reverse complement strand
CAGTCGCCGAACTCGACAGTTTGCTCGACCGTTTTGCAGACGGTGACGTGGACGCAATTCACTACGCTGTCGTGGAGTTCGAATCGGCACTCTCGGTCGCACTCAAGGAAGACAGCGTTGGTGACACATACCAGGGCGTGTTTTGACCGTACTATGAGCGCATCAGTAGCAAACTCGACGAGGCAGCGAGAGCAGACGGATGGGCACTCCTCGAAGATGTAATCGATGCGTATGGTCCAACCGTCGAGGACAAGCTTCCGCTCGTAACGCCCGCGATGGCGAACGCCGTCGGGCGATATATAATCCGGACACGGCTGATCGAAGATATCGGGGCAATTCCGGTTGCGGCGCTCGGATATCTTGATACTGTCGCGGTCAATGCCGACGACAGCGATGATGTCGCACACGAGGAAGTCCACGCGTACGGATAGGGAATCGGACATCCAGACCATTCGGTCGCCGACCGTCTCCACGCCCGCGCATCGGAGGACATCTTCTCGATCAATCCCTCGCTCGAACACGCATTCTATGCCGATCAACACACCGCGGTCGATGCGCTTGAACAGCTGGTGAGAGACGAGTCGATCAACGGAACGCTCCCTCGGATCACTCTCGTTAACTGATGCCGTCATCATTGCAGCGATGCAGCGTCACGAGGCACATTATCTCTACAGCTTCGACGATGGATTCGACAGCGTGCCTGAACTCACCCGTCTGACTACGCTAAAGAATCCATTCAAGTGATGTCTCGGATGATTTGTCCCCCAAGGATCGTCACGCCGGCGAGACGGGGCCGACATACTGGCTCTTGACTTTCTCGCCTTCCCGCCACTGGAGATAATAGTAGTCGCGGCCGTCGATTGTCTTGGTCGTGAGGGTGCCCTTCGATTGCGGAATCTCAGCTTTCTCGTAGGCGTCTTCGAGGGTATCATCCCAGTCGTCATCATCGTCCCATTCATCCGGTGTTTCGATGCGGGACCGAGACGTATCGCGAGAGACAGCCACAGCTCGTCGATCAGGTGACTCGGGCAATGCCTGAAGCTCGTCAACTGCCGCTGCCAACTGCACAGCGAGTTCTAGTGCGAGCGCACGATCGTCGACGACCGTCCGGGCGAGCCGGCGTTCGTCAGCGGTCGCGTAGAGCTCGACCAAGTAGCCACTAATCGGACCGTCACGTTCGACAGACAGCACATACTCCTCCTCGGGGGATCGAAACACGACGACATCACGATCGGGACGCACCTGACCGACGCCCTCGCTTGTCCAACGATGGAGTTCACTGTCTGTCGGCACAGGAGGCAGATCTGGATCAGCCATCACTAACCAACAAAAACTTGCTAATAGATCAATCCGTTGGTTAGCTACTACGAGCACGGATGACCTACCCACGGAGTCGAAGAAGACGAGAGGACAGCCGCCGGCGAAAAGGGACGTGAGTCTCGCGCCCGAGGCAGTCGTCGTGATCTGTCCTGCATCTTGGTCGGAGCCAGTCACTGCCGACGCAGACAGAGACACACCACCGCTGCAAGTGAAGCGTGAAACAGGAGCGGGGCACGTCGCTGGCGGACAGCTGTCTCGTCCATCCCGAATCTAGTATAAACCCAGAATATAGCACCGAGAGAGCCGTTAACCCACGATTCAAGCGATTCCTCTACTCGATGAATATATCAGCGCTTTAGATGAAAGCGTAGACTGTTGTTCTCACTATGTACCTCTAGCCCAGTGCTTCACTTGTAACAGTGGTGTGTGTCTGTGTTCACTTGAAACAGATGCAGTAGTGGTTTTATATAGGAGACGTGAGAAGGCGCTGATATGCGTCGGTTCGAGCGGAAGCAGAACATCTTCCGCAACAAGGACGCCCTGGGTGAGTCCTACCAACCCGACCAGATTGAGGAGCGCGACGAGGAGATCGAGGAGTATATGGACGCTCTCCAGCCCGTCGTCGACGGATGGGAGCCGAACAACATCTTCCTGTACGGGAACACTGGCGTCGGGAAAACCGCTGTGACCGATTTCCTGTTGGAGCAACTCCAGAGCGACGTCGCCGACTATGATGACGTCGAACTCTCAGTGATCTCGTTAAATTGCAAGACACTCAGCTCCTCATACCAGGTCGCAGTCGAACTCGTGAACAAGCTCCGCCCAGCGGGTGGCGAGATCAGTTCGACCGGCTATCCACAACGGACCGTCTTCAAGAAACTCTACAAAGAACTGGAGGCGATCGGTGGCACGATCCTCATGATCCTCGACGAGGTCGATTCGATCGGTGGTCGCGATGAATTACTGTATGAACTCCCACGGGCCCGCGCCAACGGGAACCTCAAGGACACGAAGGTCGGCGTGATCGGGATCAGCAACGACTTCAAATTCCGCGAGCAGCTGGATCCACGGGTTCAGGACACGCTCTGTGAACGTGAATTGCAGTTCCCTCCCTACAATGCACCGGAACTCGAGAACATCCTCGAGTCACGGGCTGAGGTCGCTATCGCTGAGGATGTAGTCGGCCAGGGCGTATTGAATTTCTGTGCGGCGCTTGCGGCTCGCGACAGCGGGAGTGCGCGTCAGGCACTGGATCTGCTTCGGCTCGCTGGGGAGATCGCCGAGAACCGAGATGTCGATCGCATCGAGTCCGAGCACGTCGAAGCGGCGCGGTCACGCCTTGAGCAGGAACGTGTCGAAGAGGGGATGCGCGAGTTCACGACGCACGGGCGCCTCGCGCTGTTGGCAGTGATCTCGAAAGCGGCCAAAGAGGAGACCCCCTGTCGGACGCGTGAGATCTACGAGGAATATACGACGCTGTGTGATTCCTCGGGAACGGACTCGTTGGCCCAGCGGTCGGTGCATAATCACCTCTCTGATCTGCGGATGCTCGGGATCTTATCGGCCCACGAAAACCGCAGCGGCTCCCGTGGGAACTACTACAGTTACGAATTGGATGTTCCGTTTTCGAGTGCGACCGAGGCGATGGCGGATGTGCTTCGACTCGATGGCGAGATCGAGACGATCCGGGAGATCGCCGCGATGAACGGCGTCGTCTAAACACACCACCGCTGCAAGTGAAGCGCTAGCTCTCGGCTGATTTTCATGATGTTCACTTGCAAGCGTGGTGTGCGCGATTCAGGTGGTTCACTCGCAATCGTGGTGTGTGAGTCGGGGCTGTTCACTCGCAACGGTGGTGTGTCTGTGAGATGAGTCTGCGCTGAGGATGGGGTTGATCGACGTCACTATTCTCTCCAGAGTTACGATTTTACACTGGACAATTTCGCTCGAAAATCACCGCGATATTGGCGGCTGAATCCCCTCCCCCCGTGCTGCGCTTTCGCGTATCGCGCGCGTGTACCGGTAAGATACCAGCATTAATACGATACTTGGTCCGGCGACACCCGGTGGAACGCGGTTCATCCGTGTCGTCATCAGGGGCTGCAGAACATAGGGACAGTTGCGTCAGCCGCAACAATGCGCTGTGCGCACGGTTACGCATTACGCATTCTTGAAATAAACAAATGCACCTCCCACCGACTACTGGAGTGTGATGGAGTTACAAGCGCATACGTCCGTCTTCCAGGCGGAAATCGAGCGGACGACTCAACCACAGTCTTCGGTGGCTAACCTGCCCGGTTGCCCCGCCGAAATGGCTATGAGCGTGACCTGCGGGGGCACAGTTGCTACGCCAGCGGTGAGAGCCGGTCCGAAACAGACAGTGGACGGCGGGCGACACGGCGTTGTCCGCGCGGCGATGACGTTACTCGCAATGGGGCCTCATTGGCCGGGCCACAGCCCTACGAGGGAGGAAGTCAGCGTTCCCCCGGTGTGTCGCCGGGTCCCTCCGAGTGCGAGTTGGAATCTTGAAGGCTTCGCTCGAAGCCGCCACCCCATGGTGGGATTCCACGTCGTGAATGGCGCGGAGGAGGTCAAGCAACCACAGTCCATCCTTCGAACGGATATCGTCTTGATGGCGCCGTTCGGAACCGTTCTCTCGGTGATTCCCGATTTCGATCTACCGCGTTCCGCCGTGGTTCTCGGCGAGAGTGCCAGCTGAAACCGGTGAGTCAGAATGCCTGAAATCGAGATTCAATTCAGAAGTGAGGCCGAGTACCGCCGACTCCGG
>JAQCMZ010000285.1 GCA_028274825.1 Haloferacaceae archaeon | reverse complement strand
GTGAGCCGCTGTAACCGTGACTCAGCATCTATTCAACACAGCAGATCAAACAATCGCCGTGGCTGTGACAGTAGCTATCATCAGTTGATCGCATCTTGACATCCTCCTCCGCGTGACCGCGGCCGAATCCCACGCCACCGCTGAATTGGGAGTGTCAGGTGTCCAGACTGCCACGCGAGCACACCGTTGGAATCAGTGTGTAACCGGGCGACGGGCAGTCTCTTGGGAGTGGCCACCCCGGGACTCCTCTCGTCTGTCGTGCTCGGATTCCCCGTGTTGTGTTGGCCACGGGGAGTCCGGCAGACTGCGACAGACTCGGAGTGACTTCCTCTGCAAGTATTTGTCCGGTGGTTGGTGTGTGATTCCCACATCGGGCCACACCCTGCCCTGTTTCCAGTGTGGGCGGACACTCGAACCGCCAGTTGGTGGGCGCTCGGCTACACTGGGGTCGTCCCCAGTGCGCCGACATTCACAGAGACGACAGTGTGGAGCAAAACCAGTCCGCAATTGGCGCTGTGACGGCGCGTATCCACGCCGTGAACGGCGTGGGAGTGCGCCTGTTCAGCCTATAAACGGGATCGACGTACACAACCCCGAACGGGGACAGAGTATCAGGGTGAACTATCTCGGGGTCAAGCCCCGAGGTAGTCGCCTTGCCCGCCTGATACACAGACCAGAATATATCAGTCGTCCCGACGCACTGCCACCATTTTCATTCGCTTTACTCGTGGTGCATGTCGAGTGAGTCGCTTGCTACAGAGACCACACTCCAGCGACTGGAAGGCGTGGGGGTCAAGCCCGTCGAGAGCATGATCTGTATATAATGACCCGCCATCTGTTAGAGATGACTTGGCGGGATACTTGCTTTCTTCACTGGCCGATTGCACCCGAGAGACTCGCGGCCGAACTCCCAGAGGGGCTCGCGCCTGCCACGTGTGAGGGGACCGCGTGGCTCGGGGTCGTTGCCTTCGAGATGGACGAGATTAGCCCTCGTGGAATCCCGGTGACGCTCTCGTTTCCGGAACTCAATCTTCGAACC
The DNA here is from genome assembly GCA_028274825.1 of Haloferacaceae archaeon. GTDB lineage: Archaea > Halobacteriota > Halobacteria > Halobacteriales > Haloferacaceae > J07HR59. The sequence continues at coordinate 3,253 of JAQCMZ010000285.1, read as the reverse complement.
TACGTTGAGGGGCCGTCCGGACCGGGAGTGTTGTTTTTCAATCTCGACGCCGACGATCCGCTCGGCGTGCGCGTGGCGCGGCAGTTGTTTTCGCTTCCGTACTATCGGGCCGACGGGCGTATCCGGCGCACAGACGACGGTGTGAAGTTCGCGTCAGACCGCACTCACGATGGTGTTGCTCCTGCAGCATTTGACGCCACATACCACCGGAAGGGGGATCCCTACACCGCAGATAGAGGGTCGTTGACGGCATTTCTCGTCGAGAATTACCGATTTTACGCATCCGGGCGGCGGCTGTACGCTGGGGAAATTAGCCACGACCTGTGGCGCCTGCACGACGGGGCTGTCGAGATTCAAACAAACACACTTTTCGAGGCGAACGGGTTCGACAGCCCGACTGGGAAGCCGGTCGTTCACGTTGCTGATGATCTCCGTGTTACCGCGGGTCGACCACGGATCGTCTAGTCTCGTGAACAACGACTATCCGAATCCACCCGCCGGCTGCCAGCCGGACCGAGAGCCGAAGTCGCTGCGCATTAGAGGGTTCCGCACATAGATATCACTATGACAGAGAGACACCCGGAGGAATCGACGTGAACCGACTACAGCCGCGGATCCAGTTCGTGTGGGTGGTCCGAGCGCTCGTCGGCGCGGCAGTCGTGGCTGCTCTGGGCGTCGGAGCACATATTCTCCTTGATTTCCCTCGTGTCGGGATCGCCGTGGGTGGAGGAGTTATCGCACTTTTGGGAGTGGGTCATGCCGTCCTCCGATACAGACGGTGGGGATACGAGATTCGCGACGATGAAGTGTATCTTCGACGCGGAGTCTTCACAGAGGTACGGACTGCCGTTCCGTTGGTTCGGATCCAACACGTGGACTCGAGACGGGGGCCGCTGGAACGGTCCGTCGGTCTCGCCTCTTGTGTGGTGTATACAGCCGGCTCACGCGGAGCTGACGTGCGGATTCCCGGGCTGACACCGGACGGAGCCAACGACCTCCGTGAACGGCTCAAACAGTTGGCTATCCGCGCGGAGGGGGAGGACGCGGTGTGAAACTCTCCTCGGTTTCAGTCCCGTACCGCGCGTTTCAGAAGGTGTCCAGTCTTATTCTCGTCGCAGTGTTTATTAGCACCGCTGGCCCCGGTGGGACGGTGGTTGGGCTGGCCGCAGGCGCCGTATTAATCCTCGCAGCGATTGGCTACGAGATTGCTTATTACCGCCGGTTCGAGTACGAACTCACTGCCGACACGTTCGATATCACGTCGGGCGTGATCTCTCGGCGACAGCGAGAGATCCCCTACGGCCGGATTCAAAACGTCGATATCAGTCGGAACGTCCTCCAGCGGTTACTCGGCATCTCGTCGGTGAGCTTAGAGACGGCTGGTGGCTCCTCGACGGAGGGGTCTATCCAGTATGTCACTGCGGATGAGGCAACCCGACTGCAAACCGAGATTCGTTCGCTGAAGAAGCGAGCCTCGGAGCCAGCCCGTCGCGAGAGTGAGACAGACTCGGCTGTCGACAAAGGAGACAAGACAGACCGAGCACGGCCGGCCGATGTCGACTCTATCGACGACGAAGAAGAACTGTACGCGATTTCACCGACGGAGCTCGGGTTGGTCGGGGCACTTTCGTTTGATCCGCGACTCATCGGACTGATAGTGTTTCTGGGATCGGGATCACTCCCAGTATTGTTCGAGTATGTCCCGCTGATCGATGCGATAGCGCTGGCTGGCTCAGCGCTCGTCTTAGTGGCGCTACTGTTGGTAGTTTCATGGCTTCTTGGCGTTGTCTCGGCGGTGACTAATTACTACGGATTCCGGCTGACGCGTGCAGGTGACGAACTTCGGTACGAGAGAGGACTCTTTCGGCGGTATAGTGGGTCGATTCCCCTGGAGAAGGTGCAGACGCTCAGTATCGAGGATAACCCGCTGAAACGGCAGTTCGGGTACGCCACGCTGGCAATCGAGACGGCAGGATACGCGCCGAACGAGGGAGGCGGACAAGGGACTCAAGCTGCAATCCCGATTGCCAAGCGAGAGCGCGTGATGAGTCTCGCCAGGGAAATCGAGCCGTTCGATGAGCCAGAGCTCGAACGGCCGCCACGGAGAGCACGGAGCCGGTATGTAGTGCGATACGTCATCGCGACTGCGGTGTTGGTCGCGATTAGCTTCGGAGTAACCCAGTTCGTGGCGGTTCCCGTCCCTTGGTATCTGCCGGCTGGATTGACCGTGTTGATCCCGTTTGCCGCGCATCTGAAGTGGGCTCACCGGGGCTACTGGCTCGGTGAGGACCACCTCATAACGCGCAACGGGTTCTGGAATCGAGAAGCAAAGTTAGTGCCGTACTACCGTATTCAAACGGTTATCGACAGCCGTACTGTCTTTCAGCGGCGTTGGGATATCGGTTCGGTAACGATCGATACTGCAGGAACGCGATCGATAACCGGCCACGCAGCCGCCAGCGTAGACTTCGCGACGGAGACAGTCACACAACTCCGTGAGGATCTGCCTGGGCGGCTTCAGACCGCGCTCGGGGGGCGTAGTACACCCGGATCCACGCTTAGAGGAGTCGATCAGAGCGGCTTGTCGGCCGATCGATCCGGCTTAGGCGGTAACTATAACGATCAGATCCGCTCGGACACTGGAGGCTTCAATTTCCCACCAGACAGACAGCAATCACCCGAGCGATTGCCAGAGCGAGATTCCGACGAAAACAGGCGGACTATAGACGATCACACGGCAGGACCAGGAGATGCTCTCACCGACTGGGGTTCGTCCCGCAACCAGCCGGAACGCCAAGAGCCACCCCAACCGGAGACAACCCAGTCAGACACCCCCGAATCCGCCAACTGTCTCGAGCACGATGACGAGCCTGACGAAAAGAATCACGACACTCCGGACACTACAGATACCCGTAGCGACCGGACTGACAGTGACAGTCACACAGACCACTCAAACCAAGAGCACACTGAATAGTGACGCCACCGAGTCCGACTGGCCGCTCCCACCGACCAATCACCAGTCCTGCGGCCAACCGTAAGATGCTCGGCCGGCTCTGTCGTGAAGTCTCTCTCACGGGCCGAGGCGGCACTATCTTGCGGTCATACTACCTGTGACAGCGAGAGAGTCCCGCCCTTCCCGTGAAGGACGAGCGTTCCGACTGTCTGTCGGAACCGAGGACTGAACAGGGCGGGCGTGAATCGCGTACGCTCCAGTGAGATACCGCCGTGTTACTGCTCGTTCTGAGTCTCCAAC
>JAQCMZ010000280.1 GCA_028274825.1 Haloferacaceae archaeon | reverse complement strand
GGTGTGATTCGGCTCCCCGATATCTACTCACGAGCTCACACTGCCTCGCAGGCAGACACCCTCGGAGCTGGGTTCGCACTGGCAGCTGTTGCACTCGTAATCGGGTTTGAAGCTGGCGGGTTCAAGACGGTTCTCCTGCTGTTTTTCATCTTCCTGACGAACCCTACCGCAGCCCACGCTATCTCTCGGGCGGCATTTGAGGAGGGTATCGAGCCGTGGACTGAAACCGACCCAGCCCCCGCCTCAGAGCCAGATAAGGAGGGCGAACGATGATACCGGCGCCAGCAGCTCTGACGGTGACTCCTGTCGAGGCGTCGCTTATCGGCTTCGTCTTACTCACGGCCGTCGTGACGGCACTGGCACGGGACGTCCTGACGGCGATTGTCGTGTTCAGCGCGTACAGCTTCGGGATGGCCGCGCTGTACACCTTCTACAGAGCCCCAGACGTAGCTATGACCGAGGCGGCTATCTCCGCGGGCGTCACGACACTCCTGTTATTGCTGACGATTGCAAAGACATCTCGAATCGAGTATGATACGCTGTTCGAGTCGATCAATTGGCCTGCCGCGAGTGTCACTGGTCTCCTCGCGGTACTGATGTTGTACACTGTGCCGTCCATTCCGGCCGTTGGCGACCCTGAGGCGCCCGTGTGGTCAAACCCTGACGTCTCACAGTATTACATCGCCAACACGTACGCCGACACTGGTGTCGACAATGCCGTGACGGCGGTGCTAGCTTCCTACCGAGGATTCGATACCTTCGGGGAAGCAGTCGTGGTATTTGCGGCTGGGATCGCTGGGTTACTTATCCTCCAGCGGGAGGTCTTTTTATGAGCGATCACCACCCACGGGGCAACTCACCAGAGTCACCCGACGCCACTACCCGGGGAGAGACTGGCTCATCCGATCCCGACGCACCGGACAGCGTGGAAGGCCAGCGCCAGCTATACACGGAGAGCCAAGTGATTACTGCGACGGTGAGACTCATCACGCCATTCGCACTCACGTATGCGCTCTTCGTCACCTTCCATGGCGCCGACTCCCCGGGCGGGGGCTTCCAGGGTGGCGCAATTGCTGCGGCTGTCGTGTTCATGATTGCATTCGCCTTCGGGATCGAGGCCACCCGCGACTGGCTGTCCAACGCTGGGATTGTCGGGCTGGCCGCTGGCGGGGTGATTGCGTTCGCCGGGATCGGTCTCGCGGGGATCGGGTTTGGCGGGACGTTCCTGGAGTACGGAACTCTCCCGGTCAAGGATAACGTGAAATACGGGATGGAAGCCGTCGAGATTGGCGGAATCGCCGCTATTGTCTCGGGGATTCTCGTCGGATTGTTCTTTACACTGGCAGCCGACTTTACCGTCTCTCAAGACACTCCCGAAGCAAGCGACACTGGTGATGATACGGTCGCAGAATCCGTCGAGGTGAACTCATGAGCGACGTGTCGCTGCTGGGCCCGGGAATTCTCGCGACGAGACACGCCTACGTCGCATTTACGCTGTTGCTGTGCATTGGAATTTACATGATGATTGCCAACGAGCATCTCGTCAAGAAACTTATCGGGGTGAATCTGTTTCAGACTGCACTGTTTTTGTTTTTCATCGCGTCAGCATACGTCCAGGGTGGATCCAGCCCGCTGATCCCGTCGGGGTCGGAGGCGCTGTTTGTCAGCCCGCTCCCGCACGTGATCGTGTTGACGGCGATTGTCGTGGGTGTGAGTCTCACAGCTGTGGGGTTGGCGCTGTGTCTCCGTATTCACGACGAGTACGGAACCCTTCGTGCGGACGCTCTCCGGGAGACGATGCGTGAACAGGGGGATCTTCCAGCCGGAGGTGGCCGGAGTGACTGATATCACCCTCCCGATGTTAGTTGTCGTCCCGATTGTGGCGGCAGTGCTCCCGCTCGTGGCCGGCGTCTACAGCGACGATATCGGCTGGCCGATCGCAGCCGTGACGACGACTGGGCTGATCCCGCTTGGAGTGATGCTCGCAGAGATGGTGGTATCTGGCGGCCGTATTCGGTACTTCATCGGCGGGTGGGAGCCTCCACGAGGTATCGAATTGGTTGCTGACGAACTGTCGGCAGCAGTCGTCTTGCTGATTGCCGTCGTCTCTCCGGCAGTCCTTGCGTTCACCCGCACTCAGGGCCCCCGGCGAAACAGTTTCTACTCGGCGTATCTGTTGTTGACCGGCGGACTGATAGGGATGGCTCTGACTGGCGATCTGTTCAATCTCTTCGTGTTTTTAGAGATTGTCGGCCTGACGACGTACGCTCTCGTGGCGGCCGACCAGTCTGGAGCGAGTGCCTACGCGTCGCTGAAGTACCTCATCGTGGGAACCGTCGGCGCCTCGCTGTATCTCATCGGTGTTGGCTATGTGTTCATCGCAACCGGGACGCTCAATATGCTCGATCTTCAGACGGCGATGGCGGCGGTCGGCTACAGTGACCCACTGCTGCAGGCGGGGTACGCCTTCATCGCGGCAGGATTCGCGCTGAAGATTGCCATCTTTCCGGTCCACTCCTGGCAACCAGATGCGTATCAACAGGCCCCGGACGGCGTGACGATGTATATCGCTGCACTCGTCTCGACGACAGCCGCATACGCGCTGATTCGGGTGACCTACACGGTGTTCACCGTCGAGTTTCTCCAGGCCAATGGCGCAATCACGACGGCGATACTGATCGTCGCAGGCGTCAGTATTGTCGCCGGCTCTGGACTCGCGGTGATCCAATCGGATCTCAAACGCATGTTCGCCTACTCTTCGGTTGCACAGTTTGGGATGATCGTGGCAGCAGTCGCGCTCGCCAACCGAACAGCACTGCTGGGTGGGATCGTTCATCTGATCGGACACGGGCTAATGAAAGTCGGCTTGTTCTTGGCGATTGGATTGTTGGCAGCAGGCTATGGCGTTCGCACTATCGACGATCTCGCCAGTCTGGCTCGGTCGGCACCGTTTACGGCCGGTGGGTTTGCTGTGCTGGGGCTCGCACTCGTGGGGATTCCACCGTCAATCGGGTTCATTGGAAAGTGGTATATTGCCCTGGGTGCCGTTCAAGCTGGCTCGACCGGCATCGCCGTCGTCGTATTCGTGAGTACACTGTTGACTCTGGCGTATATCGCCCGAATTGTCGAAAAACTGTATTTCGCCGGCATCACCGCCACTCCAGACCCGCTCATCGATGACGATGCTGGCGACACTCCCGCCGCAGTGGCGGCTGACGGCTCTGGTAGTGGGGTCGAACCCGAAGCGTCACTCGGTGTGTCGAGAGCAGAGGCTGCACAACTGGCTCCGCTGAGAGACGCCCCTCTGGTTCCGTTGATTCCCGACAGAGTGCCAGCAGCAGGCTTCCTGGTCTTACTCGCGACGGTAGTGGTTGTCGTCGCGCTGGGATTCACCGGACTCACGTTTGAGACGCTGTTTACCCCGTTTTTCGAGAGGGTGTTCGCATGACGGAAGTTTCTGCTCTTCGGCCGCTACTCGCCGTGTTAGTCTCACTCGCCGGTGCGGTGTTGATTGTCGCTGCCCACCGTCGGCCGAATCTCAGAGAGGCAGTGACACTAGTGACTGCAGTCAGTATGTTCGGTCTCGTCGCCTCGATGATCCCCGGAGTACTTGCCGGTAACGTGTATCGCACGCGTCTCCTGGAGTTCCTCCCGGCTGTGGAGTTCACACTCCAGGCAGACCCGCTTGGACTGCTGTTCGCCATGCTCGCGTCGGGGCTGTGGATCATCACCTCACTGTACAGTATCGGATATATGCGCGGACTCGACGAGCACAACCAGACGCGGTATTTCGCGGCATTTGCCGTGTCTCTGTCTGCGACGATGGGAATTGCCTTCGCGGCGAATCTCGTGACGATATTCGTCTTTTATGAACTGCTGTCGATGGCGACGTACCCGCTGGTGGCACACGATGAGTCACCAGAGGCCCGGTCTGCCGGCCGAAAATACCTGGCTTACACCGTCTTCGGAGGCGGTGTGCTCGTCCTCGCGGGGACAGTTGCCGTCTACTGGCTGACCGGATTAGTCGGTGAACCCACCGTCAGCTTCACTGGTGGCGGGATTGAGACGCTAACGCAGGCAGCCAACGCAGAACCCACATACGCGACGGCGACGTTCGTCCTGCTCGCAGTCGGATTCGCGGTCAAGGCGGGAATTATGCCACTACACCAGTGGCTTCCCGAAGCGATGGTTGCGCCAACTCCCGTCTCGGGACTCCTCCACGCGGTGGCGGTCGTCAAATCGGGTGCGTTTGGCGTCGCCCGAGTGGTGCTGGATGTGTTCGGCGCTGACCTCGTATTCAGTCTCGGTGTCGGCCTCTGGCTGTCGGTTGCTGCCGCCATTACCCTCACCGCGGCGTCGTTTATCGCTATCCGCAAGGATCACCTCAAACGACGGCTCGCGTACTCGACAATTTCGCAGCTCAGCTATATCCTGCTCGGACTCGGATTATTCGGGTGGTACGGGCTCGTCGGCGCACTACTGCATATCCCCGCTCATGCGTTCATGAAACTCACGCTGTTTTTTTGTGCTGGCGCGGCACACGTGGAGACACACACCGATTATATCTCTAATATGGCGGGAATCGGCAAACGAATGCCGCTGACATTCGGCGCGTTCGCTGTTGCTGCCGCTGGAATGGCAGGGATCCCCTTATTGGCTGGATTCGTGAGTAAATACTATCTGCTTATCGGTGGCGTGCGAATGGGCGCTATGGAACCGGTCGCGTATTACCTGGCCGGCGCACTCCTGTTGTCGGGTGTGCTCAATATCATCTACTTCTGGCCGGTAGTGTACACAGCATTTTTCGAGTCTGAAGACGACCACGACGCGAAACCGCTCATCGACTTCCCGCTCGGCGGCGAGACGATATCGCACCTTCGACCACAACCTGACGGGGGTGACCGCTCGGATGACTCCTCTCACAGTGATTCACGGGCACAGACAGACTCAGACTCACACTCAGAATCCGATTCTCCGGCCGATACCCAGACATCTCCGTCTGGGGATGCAGAATCAGGAACTGGCGGTCACGACTCCGCCACCCCCGCGCCCGAATCTGACTCTTCAGGAACCCAGGACTCACCGGGTGGCGTGGTCAACCCGACTATCTCCGGGAGCGACCGCGATTTCGACGAACCCGCTGCGCCGACCGATGACGGCGAATATGCGGTTGACACCAACCCCAGCAACACAGAGGTGCCGTTTGGAACTGGGTCAGGCCAGACCGAGAGTCACCAGCGGTCAGAGCCCGACCAGACCCACCAGAGTCGCGACGACACCGAAAAACACAGTGAAAACCACGACCATCACGGCGGTCCGCCGGCGGGTGGCTGGACCCACGTCACTCTCGGAGCCGCGCTTCGCGGCCATGAATCGACGTGGTTCATCCTCGTCCCGATCCTGATAACGATGACCGGCGCTGTCACGTTAGGTCTGATTCCGGGTCGAGTGGTGTTTCTTGAGTTGATCGAGTTGATTGTCGAAACTCGGGGGATGACGCCGCCATGATTGAGACGATCCCCGCGGTGTTCCCGCTTGTGTTCGCCGTGGCGATGCTGACCGTGTTACCCCGCGGAATTGGCCATCTGATAGCGGCGCTGGCGGCAGTGGGCGTGACTGCACAGGCAGTTCTCATGGACGCGGGCCCGCACATCGCGACGACGTTCCTCGGGTTCGATGTCATCTTCCAGAGTATCGACCAGTTCTCCCGGCTGATGGGCATCACCTTCGGATTCATCACCATCTTGGCGATTGTCTACGCGTGGGGCTCTGAAACGCCGAAACGGACGACCGCACTTGCTGTTTCGTACGTGACTGCGACCTTCGGCGCAGTGTATGCCGGCGATTGGCTTGTGTTGATCTTCTGGTGGGAGTTGATGGCAGTCACCTCGACCGTACTGGTGTGGGCCCGCGGTGGTGCGGCGATTCGGTCGGGATACCGGTACGCGTTGTTTCACGGCGTCGGGGGGACACTACTGCTGGCAGCGGTAATCGTTCACTTTGCGAATACGGGCACCTTCATCTACGCTGCGACGGGAATCGACGCGGCCGCGACAGTGTTGGCGGCGCTTGGGATCGGTATCAACTGCGGGTTTATATTCCTCCATAGCTGGCTGCCCGACGCCTACCCCAGTCCACACTTCGCTGCATCGGTGTTCATGTCGGTATTCACGACAAAAACCGCCGTCTACACTATGTACAGGGCATTCCCTGAGGGTGGTCTGTGGCTGGCCTATCTCGGGGGACTGATGACCGTCTATGGAGCGGCGTTCGCACTGCTGCAGTATGATCCGCGGCGGCTGCTGTCCTACCATATCCAAGGGCAAGTCGGCTACATGCTCGCTGGCGTGGGACTGGCCGGGGTAGTCGGCGATCTCGCAGTCGTCGGCGGATTCGCCCACGTGTTCAACCACGTTATCTACAAGAGTCTCTTGTTCATGGTGGTTGGTGTTGTCATCTATCGAACTGGGATCGAGGATATCCGCGACATGGGGGGCCTCTGGAAGGTGATGCCCGTGACGTTCGTCGTCTATCTCGTGGCGTCAGCCTCGATTGCGTCGGTTCCCGGATTTAATGGCTTCATTTCCAAGGGGATGATAATCGATTCAGCCCACGACTTCGGTGACCCGGCACTCGTCGGTGGACCCGACGTTCTTCTCGGGGAAGGGCTGTTGTGGTGGCTACTCATCATCGGTGGTGTAGGGACGTTCATGTCGTTCATCAAATTGGGCTATTACATGTTCTTCCACGGCACCGCCAGCGTCGATCCGCCAGAGGCGACTCCGCTTCAGATGGGTGCGATGGCCGTCGCCGGGGTCTCCTGTGTCGCAATCGGCGTCTTCTGGGAGAGTCTCCTGGTTGCGGTCCCGCTGTCGTCGGAGGTGTTACCCGAACTCAAACCCTACAGTATGAGCCATCTGATCGAGTCAATGGCGCTGATGGGCGCCGGCTTTGTTGGCTTTTTCGCGCTGAAGTCTCCGTTGGCCTCGCTCGCTCACTACGCGCGCGATATCGACTCACTCGTCTATCCAGCAGCCTTCTACGGAACCCGCGGATTCGTCTGGGGTGTCACCGAACTGTGGGCTGCAGTCGACAGGGCAACAATGCGGCTGGCTACGGTGTTGACGTATCTGGGGACGAATCCCCGAGAGTTTGCCGCCCGTATCGGTGTGGGGCCAAGTCTGCGCGCTGGAATCGGGCAGAGTGTCCTCGTTTTGACCGGGCTTGCGGCGGCTGCACTGGTGGTTCTGCTATTCGGGTGATCACCGTGACCGACTGATCTCCCGGCCGTCGAAATCGTGACACGGGTATCACGGGACTTTCTCCGCTTACAGCAATCGAAACGAAACCCAACCCCTGATGAGTAAGCTTTCGTTTCGCTTCCCTCAAGACATCTCTCGAGGCCGACTGTCTCGTGTCTGTGTTCCTGTGTAATGCCAGCAACTTGCGACTCACTGGAACCGCCGGCTATCGGACCGCCACGCTTTATTGAGGGCCGAGAGAATGCGCGACATGGATCAACTGTCGCGGTCACTTCTCGAGGCTCCCATTATTGAAAAAGATGACTACCACTACTTCGTACACCCGATTAGCGATGGTGTGCCGATGCTCGAACCGGAGTTGCTCAGGGAGATCGTCATCAAAATCATCCGAAAAGCAGAACTTGAGAATGTCGACAAAATCGTCACTCCTGCGGCGATGGGAATTCACATTTCGACAGCAGTCTCGCTGATGACCGATATCCCGCTGGTGGTCATCCGGAAGCGAGAATACGGCCTCGAAGGGGAAGTACCGCTGTTCCAGGAGACTGGCTACTCCGAGTCTGAAATGTATATTAATGACGTGGAGACCGGTGACCGGGTGCTCGTGCTTGACGACGTACTCTCGACGGGTGGAACTATGAAGGCGGTTCTGGATGCTCTCACCGGTGATGTCGGCGCTGATGTGGCCGATGTCGTGGCCGTCATCAAGAAGGCCGGGAAGAACGAACTTTCTGACACCAGTTACGACGTCAAAACACTAATCAACGTTACCGTGGCAAATAAAGAAGTCGTGATAACAGACGCGCACGGTGACGGCTGAGGACTCAGGCTATGTGGACTGTCGCGGGGCAGATACCCCGCCGAGGTGTCCCATTACTCTTCATATGCGAGGTTCATCAGCCACTGCGAGAACGCGTCGGACTGTGGATCAACTTCTTCCTCACCGATGAACGGTGACAACATATCTCCTGCCATCAGCATCGAAAACTCCAGATCACTGGCGACTGGCTCGATATAGTACGTGTTGTGACCCTTGTACACAGCCTCTTCACGGCGGACGAGGTCTGCGGTCTCGAGAGAGTCAGCGATGCGACTCCCCTTACGTGAAGACACATCCAATTCCTTCCAGAAATCACTCTGGTGGATCCCACCGGTTTCACGAATCAGTTCGAGGGCCTCGTGTTCGTCGACAGATAGGTCCCCCTCAAGTTCAGTGATACTCATAGATTAATGTATGACGCCGATTCAGATAAAACTGCTCTTCGGCCGCTGACTCTTTTAGTTGTGAGTGACCTGCCAGCTGTACCTGTATTCTGTCGTCTCATCAGCTTGGTGGAGTCACTCTCTCAAGAGATTACCCACGACGGGTTCGATCGTGATTTGGCTGTCTTCTGGCGAAGTGGTTGTCACCCAGTTGGGACTTCAAAGGCGGTCTCACACGGCGGTCCATCAGCGTACTGGTAGCGGGTACGGTCCAGGGCGGACCCATCCCCGGCCATCAGCTGAATCAGCGAAGACGAGCGCGTCCCGAAGCCGTCCTCGTGAACACACACGCCAAACTCGTGATTACCGAGGATTTCACCCGCGTTTTCGACCCACGTATCTGGGGCCGCTCCTGGTTCCGGCCGAAGTGTCTCCCAAAGTCGGTGAGCGTTAATCCGCTGCTGCTGGCCATCGTGTGCTCGGTCACGCGGTATCGAAACCCGTCTGCGGCCGTTCAATACACCACCCACGTTGACCACGACATGGATGCCTGGCGAAAGGGTGCTGACCGCGAGAGTGCCGTCCCATTCGACGAGAAACGCAGCTCGCCGATCAGCGATGACGAGATTGAACGGCGAATACACACTCTCACGAAGCGTCTGTTCGACTCCCTTGGCCGCTGTCTCAGCGCTATCACAGGCGAGGCAGTCAGCCACCAACAACCCGCGCGACCTGGGTCCCTCCGGGCCAGTATCGGTCCATCGATTCGTAATTCCGACGAATACGCCTGCGTCGTTAATACCGATCCAGGTCCCGCCTGCTTGTGAATCTCGCGGCGTCAGCACTGCTGGCCGACCTCCGTCATAAGAGGTGGGTTCGTGTTGCGTCCCACCGTGTAGAGGACGAGACTTATGCTCCTGACTCGTCTCTAGACAGCTAGCGCCGGCAATCCCGTCTGCGTGATAAGATGGTGGCCTTGACGGTCGGGACAACCCCTCATCGCGGTTGGCGGCGACCACGGTCGGCGCACCGGGAAACACGCCCCACGCCAAACATAGCGTACACACGATTACCTATCGGAGAGCAGACGGCATAATGCTGACTCCCTGCTTGCAAACGCCGCAACGCATATGCACCCGACTCACTAACTGAAACTCATGACATTCAACCCGGAGAGTGAACTTGACCAGTCCGACATCGAACGACAAGTCGAAACAGTGCTGAATGAAAACGAAATTGTCCTGTTCATGAAAGGAAATCGACTCATGCCGCAGTGTGGATACTCGAAGAAGGCTGTCGCACTTATTTCCCGGCACGTCGATGAGTTCGAGACTGTCGATGTGCTTCCAGCATTGCCGGAGTACCGTGAGGCACTTGAAGAGCACAGTGGCTGGGAGACGATCCCTCAGACGTACGTGGCCGGGGAATTCATCGGCGGGAGCGACGTACTCGAGGAGCTCGAAGAACGCGACAATCTCGGCAAAGAACTTGCGACCGCTTAAGAATCTGATAGAACTCCCCTGAAACGTATCAGCGTGATTGACCGATAAAGACCCTGCACCCTAGACCTGTAGAATAAATGCTGCTACCGATATCATGGACACCGCCTAAATCGCCCACGCGGAGGAATTCAACCTTTTCAACTATGGGAGAAAATCAATGCATGAGTCTTTGATCTGCCTTTCCATTTATTAGTCTACGGCCTGTATGTCAAATAGGTACGGACGGTCGTGGGTGCCGTCACCGATAATTCACATTCATACTATGTCAGGCCGCGTGTTCAGACTTCATTCGACGCTTGAACTGCCTTTAGAAGACGTGCAAGACCACTTTGATGAGAATTCAGACCTCCCCGAAGAGATTGCGGATGTTGAGATAAATCGCAGAAATAACACGCTCATTCTCAAAGCCGTTTCAGCAACCGATTCAATAAGCAAATACACGCCAACAGCCCAGCTGAAGGCGTCAGTGACGGAAACGCGCGTGTACGAAGAGGAGCCGCCACGACCGGGGGGCCCGAACTGGATGGACGACGAAGAAGAAGAAATTCCCTCTGAGTTGGTAGAATTCGCGTGCTTCAAAGGAGATCGTGAAACAGTGCTCCAAAACTCCGCGTTACAGTATCCAATGTTCATCACTCTCCAAGAGTTAGCTCGGCTATCCGAAAAAGGAACACTCACAGCTATTAGCGAGGCCGATGGTGAACTCGAGGCCACCCGGATTGTCGAAGGTGAAGACCGCCCGGCGACTGTGGAAGTTGTGGAAAACCCCCAGTCATCAGGCGATGGCGCCGACGGCGTCAATTGGCGCGACAACGAGTTCATCAGCTGATGGCCTGCCCGACTGTGACGGTGTGATGACGTGTGTGACGGGCGTGATGCCCTGGACCCGTCGAGAAAATCAATGTCAATATTCTGCTGTATCTGCTACTCACCCGCGCAAGTCTGGCCTGAATGTGGCTTGCCACCGGCACTGACTAATCCAAACTTGTCTCTGATTCATGCAGCATTCGACGTGACGACCCGCTAGCGGCCTGAGAATTAACCCCCTCGGTATCGGCTCTATCCGACTCGGAGATCTCCCGGTTTCCACCAGTCAGAGGAAGAATAAGTAATAGTAAGCTCACATGTGGGCCGCTACCGGCTCTTCACCGCCGATGGTGAGTGACCCTCTGTGACCAATACACACGATGCTACCCTTCCAGAGGGCGGCTGATACTCACCCCGAATCATCGCTCTTGCTCTCGCTCTCGCAAGATACACCCAGCTGTCAGGCGGGTTTGCTGAGGCACTGTCGGCCACACACGGTCTCCCGCGTCGGTGTAGCGGAGTCACGGAATCTGCTGGTTGGCCTCCCTGGCGTAGCACTCCTTCGAACAGGTGGCCAGTATCACGAGCGGCGGGTCGGGCCATCGAATCGGTCCCGCCCCTCTTTCGGTCTCGTTGCAGCCGGGGGGGGTGTCTGTGGCTGCTGTGCCGACCTAGTCGGGTTGGGACGGTGTGTGAGTGTGGGAATTGAGACACACTCGGGCCGTCTCGAACGTGAGCGCGGTCATATTCCGCCCCCAGCATGTGTTGATTCTCGATGCAGACAACGGAATACTGTGGCTCAGAGTCCGTCTGAACACGGCACACAGATGTGTCGCCGCACTGTGGCTTCTACCACTAATGGGAAGGCTCTCATCTCATTTTCTGTAATACACAAGTCATTT
>JAQCMZ010000277.1 GCA_028274825.1 Haloferacaceae archaeon | reverse complement strand
AGAATTGGAGATTAAATTCGGATTCAATTGCGTCACTCATCGTCGCTCGCGTGGTTTTTGAATTTCTGTGTTCACCATAGCATACACCTGCGATATACACTTCATACGAGTACACCCCATCGTACTTCTCCCGAGTGAAATGGGGACCTCCCGAGTCTCCAGGTTCTCCGTCAGTATCTGCATCAAATGCGTCGTCATCCACGTACACATTACCGAGCGTCCCCTCTTTCATCCCGGATTTCGTCCCGCGTCTCAGTATTTCGAAATCACTGTTCTCATTATCTTTGAGTTTGTCCCGTCCGATAATACCTGTAATCAAATAATCATCTAGGTAACTGCTATCACCATCATCGGCGGCGAATGTGTGCCTGTGATCCACACTGAGACTGATTACACCAGCATCAAATGACGGCGGAGCTCTCTTTGGTGGATGGTCAACTTTGTATTTATCATCTATCCGGGTACCTATCTGGTGGTTATTTCGGAGATCATCCTTCGGCTGATGCATCTTTTTACTCTTTGTGACGTGTCCAGCAGTGACCAGATCGTACTGTTCGGCATCTTGATTGTACGCTGGCGCACAGCTCGTTCCGCAACTGCCTGGAAAGGCAGTTCCCCACTGGATACATGCGCCGCCGGGGACGGGTCGGTACTTGTGCTCATAATGGTCTCCGGGACCAGTCGCATCTGGTGCAGGCTGTTCTGTCGGGAGCGGGTGAGCTACTCGCTCTGTTTGGATTTCGACTGGAATATCCTCAATCGTCCGTTGATACTTACCACCCCCGGCGGTTCCGGAGACAGTGGCTGGCAGTGTGTCTTTCAACTCGTCTTCAGAGACGCCGGGAGTGATCGCTTGCCCGTCTGTAGTTTCTCCGACGGTCCGCTTTACAACCACTGCCTTCTGGTCGTGATGGTTCCGTGTGACCGTCGTCACACCTGCGCGAGCCCCGTCTTCGAACCCGGCTGATTTGAGTCGCTCCGTCACCTGTGAGGCTGCATCGTGTGCGGTTTCCACGACCGCCCACTTGTCGCGTGAGATGGTGTAGTGGATCGACTCTCGTTCCGGAGGCTCGCCTCGCATGACTTCTTCATGATTGGTGTGGCGGAGTTTTCCGAGACGAGGGACCTCCTCGTCAAGATCAGCCTCAGCAACGGCATCTCGACTGAGATAATTTAACGCGGCTCCCGAGACCCCCAAACCGGTGAGGGTGCGGAGAAACCGTCGTCGGCCCATTCGCTGCAGTTTGGTATTGATGTCAAGTGACATCAAAGTTCAGTATGAATGTAATAAGTATACGTCCGCTGAACAATCGCAGGAGTGTGGCTTCACAAAAAGATTGATGTGCTGACAGTTGCTGCCGAGACCCACACTGTGCAGCCGACACCACCACAGCACAGTGGTCACCCGTAGTCTTCAATCAGGAGTGGTCGATTGAACACCGACTGACACGGGGTTTGTGCCATCTAATGCATCGGGGTTGTGAACTCCTCATGGGGTGCCGTGGCTGATGTTGTGAATCGTCGCTCAAGCGGTGGATTTTTTCTGAGGTCCGCTGGAAGGCGTCTCCCGATCGGCGGGACGGTGTGGCTGAAGGATCGCTCCGGGGTCATCTAGGAGATCGAGAGTGTGGCGAGTGGCAAAGCCGCAGTCATATTATTCGTCTGTAAAGATAGTTCCTCGGACGCAAGTCGAGCGCAGGATAGTGGCGAGTTTCCGACTCCAAAATCCAGCCGTCTTTCAGAGAGTCAGCTTTTCGGCCGTGGGCGGGCGATAAACAGCGTTTGAACGAGGCTGAACGGGTCGTACACCGACTGGTGACACTGACAATACACACCGTCAGCAGCGTCGTAGCGGGCCGATTCGGCGTTTTTCTTGTATCCAGGGACACAACAGAAGTGAGTACACACATTGAGCCACGCGACGAATCCGTCGCTCGTCGACGCCGAGAGCCACTCGTTTTCCTGGGCGGCCTCGGCAATCCGATTAGAACGAAGCACCGTCACTGGAAGCGTATTCGAGGCACCGTCCGACCGCCAGGCGGCATTGGCGGGCTTCCCGATCCCGTTTTGGCCGATTCCGTTCCCCCACTCGGTGTAATCTTGGAAGTCATCGACATGGAGTTTCTCATCTTCGCTTTTGGCTTGACTCTGCCAGTCGTAGGATGGTGACGGACTCGACCGGAGGAAGTTTTCCGAGTCATAATTCGGGCTGAGTTGTTCGTAACCTTCCATCCCGCAGTACTGGAACCACTCACCAGCGTACTCCAACCCGCCGATCTCTTCGCGGGCTACGTCGATCTCGACCCCGCCCTGCGTGACAGTGGTGGTGTCTGGCCAGATACCCTTGAGATACCCCTCACTATCGATCTCCAGCGGGACTTGTGGGAGCCCACGAGGGGCCGGGCCTCCGACCTGCTCGATAGCCATCGCAACGGTTTGCCCGCCACCCTCACCTCCCTCACGCGTGAGGGAGTTGACCGTCACTGACCCCGCTGCTCCGACACCGGCGAGCGCTGAACCCCCGACAACGCCTTTGACGAATCGTCGCCGGCCCGACTCGGAGGGATATTTGTCTTCCTCGCTCATAATCCGAGCGAGGAGAACCACTGATAAAAGCATAACGAACCCGCCGAAACAGCCCGTCAACCGGAAGTTCCCGCATCAGTCAGTAAAACAGGGCTAGTTGCCGGGTCTAACCGTGGCTGACTCCACTGTCGACAAGTTCTCAGTGATATGCGGGCGATTGTCGGCTTCTCCCACGGCTCTAGTCGAGAACGTCAGTCTCGAAACCTCATAAGCCGGTGACGAACGACACTGACAGAAACAGGAGACACGAACACTACTGAGACAGCCACTGGGAGATCCGATCGAATCAGTATTTTCGGCGGTAACGGTTTATTCTGGGCGGTGAAAGTAGTGGTATGGTAGACGTGGAGGCGGAACTCCGGAGTTGCGGAGTGAGTATCGAATCGGTCGAATCCGGAGATCCGCTCTCTGTGGTGTATCTCACTGCGCACCCAGGGAGAGAAATCGATCACGGCGAGATCGGCCGCGCACTCAACGGTCTGATAGATCTCGTCAAGACAGATCAGTGGGAGCCAGTCCGGGTGGAAGGCACTGTCCTCCGGGCCCCGAATGATCCGTTAGGGACCTGGCATGCAGAGTCAGGATGGTTTCGTGCGCTCGTCCGGTACGAGATCACAGAAACCGAATTTTCCACCCGAGTACTCGACACTGTCGACCACCACGACACCAACGGGTCAGGAGAGGACAGCCAAGCAGACATCAATTCAGATTCTGACACCCCCAGCACCCCGGAGGGGTAACCAGTGCAACGACGTTTCCCGCGGACCCGAGATGGCCGCGAACACGGACAGCCGTCCAGCGAACGGTACGCTACCCGCACAGTCACATTTCCCAGCGGTGACCGGAGTTGCCGAGGGGATCTGTATCTCCCCGCGGAGCCGAAAACGCCGCCGGCTGTCGTCATGGGGCCAGGAATCGGTGCACAGCGCCAGTTTGGGTATCCACCCGTTGCCGAGCGGTTCGCCGAGGCGGGGTATGCAGTCCTCCTGTTCGATTATCGCGGCTTCGGTGCTTCGGATGGCGATTCGAGCCTGGTCGACCCGCAACAACAGCGGGCTGACTACACTGCCGCGGTGGAGTATCTGGATCAGACTGACGAGGTGGGAGATACTGTCGTCTTGTGGGGATGGTCGATAGCCGGTGGTCATGTTCTCTCGGTAGCCGCCACTCGGGAGGATATCGACGCCGTCGTCGCGCTCGCCCCAGTTACCGACGGACGAGCGTTCGTCCGCGATCGGCCTGTAATCGGACAGATCCAGGAAGTCCTCAATGGCTTGAGAGATACTCTTGGAAGCCGCGTCGGCCGTGAACGCGAGATACCGATCGTCGGCGACAAGTCGTCGACTCTCGTTCCCGACCCGAACGCAAAACGTGGGTATCTGGATCTCGTAGACAGCGACACACCGTGGCGGAACGCCGTTCCTGCACGGTCAGTATTCAACCTCGCTGAGTACCAGCCTGTCGACCAGATTGCAGACCTCCAGACGCCGGTGTTTCTTGTCGGGGGGAGAAACGACCGACAGGTTCCCGTAGAGACGCTTGATACCGTCGCCGATATGCTGACGAGCGCGATGTTTCTCAAAACAGACGCAGATCACTTCTCCGTGTTGGACGATGATCTTGACCCCGCGATAGGGTCTGCGCTGGCGTTTCTCGCGGATACGCTTAGATGACTTGATGCTGAGTGGGGGGGTCTCTTGCCGGGATGGTGGCTAGAATCTGCGTTTCCACCGGAGTCACGTCCCGACCCGGCTGACCGAGGAATACTTCATGGCCGCGCCTGTACACGGGATATGACAGTTATCGCGCTTCTTAGCGTGGCGCCGGCGACCGAGCAGAGTATGGCCCCCGATGTCGCGGACGCCGTTGCTGCGTTAGACGAGTTCGATATCTCATACGAGACGAATCCAATGGGCACGGTCA
>JAQCMZ010000275.1 GCA_028274825.1 Haloferacaceae archaeon | reverse complement strand
AGTTGTCGGGTCGTGGTGGAGCGACCTCCACGGACACATCGGTGTGTTCGGGTGTGAATTCCAGCCAACTCCTCACCGAAACGCTCGAGGGCAATTACAGTCCGTTGCTGGTGCAGTGCGGCCCTACACACGGAAGCCTCGGGGCTTGCCCCCGAGGTAATTTACACATGTGATTTATTTATTCCTCGTGAAGGCCACCTCCGGCACGGTTGTTAAGACAGGATCTCAATCACGTAGCCGTTATCCTCAAGCCCAGCCACGATTTTGGCGGCGTGCTCCTGGTCGTGAGTTTCCAGTTCCAGTTCGATATCTGCCGCATTGACTGCAATGTCTCGAGAGGTTCGATCATGGCTTACTGAATAGATGTTGGCATCGTACCTGGTGATCACGTCGACGAGCCCTTGCAATGCCCCCGGGCGATCTTTCAACTCTGTTCGGATTTTCAGATACCGTCCCATCTGGACAAGTCCCCGAATGATGACTGTCGTGAGCGTATTGAGGTCGATATTCCCTCCGCAGAGTGTCGTGACGATCCGCTCACCGTCTTCGTACTCGAAAGCGTCTTCCAGCAGTGCTGCCAGTGGGACGGCACCAGCCCCCTCGACGAGTGTCTTGGACCGCTCAAGAAGCTGTGTGACCGCGAGGGCAATTGTCTCGTCGGAGACGGTGACAATCTCGTCTACCCGCTCGCGGATTACTTCAAACGAGTTCTCACCGACTGCCCGTGTGGCGATTCCGTCGGCAATGGTGTCGACACTGTCCAGTTCTTGGACTTCGCCCTTCTCCAGCGACGCCGCTGCCGAGGAAGCCCCACTCGCCTGCACCCCAATCACACGCACGTCTTTGAGGCGGCCTTTAACAGCCGTCGCAACCCCCGAAATCAGCCCACCGCCACCGATAGGGACGACAATCGTGTCGAAGTTTGGGAGGTCTTCCACAATCTCTAATCCCATCGTCCCCTGCCCAGCCATCACCCGCTCGTCGTTGAACGCGTGAACGTACTCACGCTGCTCTTGCTGTTCGATCTCGTGAGCTCGGGTCTGTGCATCGTCGTAGTCGACCCCGTGGAGAACAACTTCCCCGCCGTACGAACGGGTCGCTTTTACCTTCGAGACAGGGGCATACTCCGGCATCACAATTTTTGAATCCACACCAGCCCGGGTGGCCGCTAACGCGACTCCTTGTGCGTGATTCCCCGCACTCGCTGTCACTACCCCGCGCTGTTTGTTTGCCTCAGAGAGTGTTCCGATCCGATTGGCCGCTCCCCGAATTTTGAATGCTCCCGTCCGTTGAAACGTCTCCAGTTTCATGTACACCTCAGCACCCGTGAGCCCGGAGAAGGTTGTCGACAATTCCAGAGGTGTGTGTCGGGCGACTTCATCAACGCGCTGACGCGCGTCTTCGACATCTGCGAGCGAGAGCATTAATCCCTCTCTCAGCGGCCAGGGGTAATCGCTTTCGGTCAGGCAGATGTGTTCTGTCGTCGCTACTTCCCAGTTAGCGAAAATACGATGTCGATGGCTGTACTGGACGTGTGCCGAACCCGTCCCGTGTGTGCGGACATTCTCCACGCTGAGTGCAATTGCTGAGTGTTCGTCAACAGTTAATTATCAGGCCGTGAGAAGATATCGACCGCAACACTTCGCTGGAACGCTCTGGAACTTGACATGAACTGAACAAGGGGAATGCACGCAAAGTACGTGCGTCAGAAGAACGGCTGTACAGATACAAAAATCCCTGGGAGCCGGACTGAAAGTGAAACTGCTACACGATCTGATCATGAAAGGTTACTAATAATAACAGACGGTCTCCTATCATCGCGACCGTCCAGGCCGGGTAGATCTTGATGTCTTCTTGGAGAACCCAGTCGACACGACCCGCGAACGACTCCCCATCAGGCCACTCCACGAGAGATTGAGACAGTCAGGATCACCGAGTTGACTTCCTCTCATTCAGTCGTTGGATTCGGCCGTGAGGAACCCACCCAGACAGTTCCCTCATCTGTCACCGTGGGGGGCTCGCTGGTGCAGTGTCGGCCTCTCGCGAGGTGTGGCGTATTCGAGTATCCGCTGTAACTCCGAGTTTATTGACGCCTGCTGACGTCTCTGCGGCACACCCGACGCGTGAAGTCCCTCGGGGTCAAGCCCCGAGGCTTCACCGTTTGGGGTCTGCACAGCACCCGCAGGCGACTGTCA
>JAQCMZ010000272.1 GCA_028274825.1 Haloferacaceae archaeon | reverse complement strand
GAGTCAGTAGAAAACACCCATTACGTGATCGGGTCGATCGTTGGCCCGCACCCGTTCCCGACGATGGTTCGAGATTTCCACTCGGTGATCGCCAGGGAAGCTCGAGAGCAGTGTCTGGAGAAGACGGGTGGACTCCCGGACGAGGTAATCGCCTGTGCCGGCGGCGGCTCAAATACGATGGGAATGTTCGACGCGTTCATCGACGATCCGGAGGTGACCCTTCGGGCCGTGGAGGCTGGAGGCTCGTCGCTGCAGGTCGACGAAGACGCTGGCGTTGCCCCTAACTCAGCGTCGCTATCGACCGGCGACGAGGGGGTGCTTCACGGTGCCCGGACGAAACTCCTCCAAGACAGTGACGGCCAGATCATGGAGTCACATTCAGTGTCGGCCGGACTCGATTATGCAGGTGTCGGCCCGGAGTTGGCCCATCTCGTCAGCACAGACCGCGTGATACCAGTCAACGTCGACGATGATGCCGCCCTGGACGGGTTTCATCGACTCTCGACGGCCGAAGGGGTCATTCCCGCGCTGGAGACGGCTCACGCATTCGGCTATCTCGAAAAACATCACGACGAACTGGGTGAGGTGATTCTGCTGAATGTCTCGGGACGAGGTGACAAAGACCTCCAGACAGTAATTGAGGAGACAGAACAGCGAGATATCGAGTCTGCCCCCGACATGTCGATGTTTGCAGGTGGGTTGTAGTGGCCACCACTGGTAACAGTGAGGCGATCGCCGCTGCATTCGCCGACGGGCCGGCGTTTGTTCCGTACTTGGCTGTCGGTGACCCTGATTATCAGTCCTCGATGGCGTACGTCGAGGCGCTAGAGCGCGGCGGTGCCGATATCATCGAACTCGGGTTACCGTTTTCAGAGCCAATCGCCGAGGGACCCACCATTCAGGGCGCGATTGTTCGCGCACTTGAGGCGGGACTCACCCCAGCCGATTATTTCCGATTTGTCGAAGAAGTCGACGTAGACGTGCCGTTGGTGTGTATGACATATTATAATCTCATCTACCAGTACGGCAGCGACGAGACTGATAGACCGCGAGCGTTCGTCGAGCGGGCCTCTAGGGCGGGCATCGAGGGGCTCGTCGTCCCGGATCTTCCCGCTGAGGAGGCAACACCTCTCCGAGAGGCGTGTGACGAATTCGGGCTTGATCTTGTGTTTATCGTCGCTCCCACTACAGAGGGCGCGCGACTTCACCGCATCATGGATCAAGTATCGGGGTACGTGTACGTCCAAGCCCGGTTGGGAACAACTGGGGCACAGACTGATGTATCCGATCAGACCGGCGAGAGTCTTGCCAGACTCTCCGAGTGGTCGGTGCCGAAGGCAGTCGGATTCGGGATCTCAGAGGGTAGCCACGCCGAGCGAATCGTCGGCGCCGGCGCCGATGGAATCATCGTCGGGTCGGCACTCGTCGAGAATGTGGCTACAGGGGCTGAAGAGGAACTCCCAACTGCCGAGGTGGCGAATCGACTGGAGACACTGGCCCGCGAACTGGTCACAGGTGCTCGAGAAGGGTACACGCAACGGGCGCCGGAACCCGAAGCCAATTAGGGGATGAATGTTCATACCCACTAGCAACTCTTGGGAAAGAGCCACACGATGACAACAGGACACGACGCACGTCTCGACCGAATCTCTACAGATGGCCGGTATGTCGTCATCCCAATGGATCACGGGATTACGATGGGGCCAGTGTCCGGTCTCAAAGAGATTGAGGAAACGATCGACAAAGTCACCCGAGGTGGAGCCGATGCAGTGCTCACCCAGCGAGGAATCGCTCCCCGCGTCCACGATAACAAAAACGGGGCGGGCTACATCGTCCACGTGAACGGCTCTACAGAAATCGGGCCGGACGAAGACGACAAGCGCATGACCGCCACTGTCAAAGACGCGATCCGAGCCGGCGGTGACGCAGTATCGTTTCACATCAACGTCGGCTCTGAGCACGAACCCGGCCAGATCAGTGCGCTCGCAGAGATTACCTCTACAGCTTCGACGTTCGGAATACCGGTGTTGGCGATGGCATACGCCCGTGGGCCTGGGGTGGCCGGTGATGACCCCGAGGCGCTGGGCCACGCTGTCAGACTCGCCGAAGAATTGGGTGCCGATGTGGTCAAGACGGGCTACTCCGGTGACGGCGAGAGCTTCGAACACGTCACTGAATCCACCCGGCTTCCGGTCGTGATTGCTGGTGGGTCGAAAGGGAGTGACCGTGAGACTGTACAGATGGTCCGAGGAGCTATCGATGGCGGCGCTGCAGGTGTCTCCATGGGTCGGTCCATTTTTCAACACGAAGACCCTGAAGCGATTACCCGTGCCGTGTCCGGCATCGTCCACGAAGACTACAGCGTCAAGGAAGCTCTCACCGTCGCCGGGCTGGCAGAAGTGTAAATTCCGTCAGGCTCTCGATTCTCCGCGGTCTCGTGACTTTTCGTCTCCTCTCACGGCTGTGGTAGCTCACAGAAACGTCAGGTGCTCTGGGTGGCAGAGATGAGAGCGGGACATGTTCTTCAGCTGTCTGCCCGTTTCAGTTCATCGAGAACCCTCATTATGACAGTTGGGAAAGCAGTTCAAATGTATACCGTGGAAACACAGTCTTCAAGCCACAGCCCGTCGATTCGTCAGTAATGACACGGACGGTATGGATCAAAGCTGACAGTGATATCGGCAGTTGGGAGGATCGAAAGCGGCGAATCACTGCCGGGATCGAAGCTGGTGTCGATTGGATACTAGTAGATGAGCACGATGTCGGGCGAGTGCGAGAGTTGGGCGAAATCAACGTTGCAGCCTTCCGGACTGACGCTGATGTCGTTGACGAGGCCGATTCGAATGCTCCAGAGCCGGACCTGTACGTGGTCGGGAAGGACGGCGAGGGTGATGGGACCGTCGAACTGCCAAATGATTACTCGGGGAGTGCCGACCTTTCGACACTGCGTCGAGGCGATGGAGTCGCTTCCGGTGCGTACGTGCGAATTCTTGCCGAACAGTACGAAAACTTCGCCGAAGAAGCCGCCAGCGAAGCAGCATACACGTTCGTGATCGGCGACGACTGGACGATTATTCCGCTGGAGAATCTAATTGCACGAGTCAGTGACGACAGCCACCTCATTGCGGGTGTTACCTCTGCCGCGGAGGCGGAAACGGCCTATGAGACCCTCGAGATTGGAGCAGAGGGAGTTCTTCTCGATACAGATGACCTCGACGAGATACGTCGAACCGTCGATGTCAGAGATGATGTCGACCGTGAGACGCTGTCGATGACCTACGGCGAAATCACGGAAATCGAACAGACCGGTCGGGCCGATCGAGTCTGCGTCGATACTGGATCACTGATGGACGGAGATGAAGGGATGCTTATCGGGTCAATGTCCCGAGGCCAGTTTTTCGTGCACGCTGAAACCGCTGAGTCACCGTACGTCGCCTCTCGGCCGTTCCGTGTCAACGCCGGCGCAGTCCACGCATACATCCAAACCGCCGACGGAACCAAATACCTCTCAGAGCTATCGAGCGGTGATCAGGTTCAGGTGGTCGATACCGCTGGGGAGACCCGAGAGACGATTGTCGGTCGCGTGAAAATCGAAAAACGACCAATGTTCCGAGTAGAAGCAACCGTCGAGACGGATGACGGGACCGACCGTGTCGAAACCCTCTTGCAAAATGCCGAGACAATCAAGCTCGCCACCCGAGATGGTCGAACCGCCGTGACAGATCTTGAACCCGGTGAGGATGTCTTACTATATTATGAAGATGTCGCTCGTCACTTCGGCGAATCTGTCGAAGAAAGTGTTATCGAGAAGTGAGTGACCCGGATTCATAGCGTGATCTCCCGAGGTGGCCACAAGGGTAGCAACTTGGATCATCCTCTCAGACGCTGGCTGTCAGCCGAGATCTATTTCTGCTGAGTGGATGCGGAACAATCCGACTCATGCGTCAGCGAAAAGAGTGGTTTCGCCTCGGCAGATTAGACGATTCCGACAATCAACTGCAGAGCAACTACGAGAACGAGCATTCCACTCAGCGCGATAATTCCCGTAACAATCCCTTGAGCGTGTCCAAGCCCTCGCTGGCGAATTGCTGTGTAACTTCCGAAAAAGACAAACCCAGCAATCAAAATTGGGATTATAGCCGACACGACCGAGAATAACTGCGCCGTCACAGATTCAGGAACGCCGAAACTACCGACAGCAACGAGCGCCCCGAACCCAGTCCCGAGAGTGAGAAGAATGAATCCAGCGGTCCACACGGCCGGCGTCTGTAGAAAAGCGACGATTCGTGTGACTGTCGTGTCGTACAAATTTTTCTCGACAGGCTCCGGTGTTGACCGCGGGGCAGCTCGGGTAGTCCCGATCCGGGTGACCGCGACGAACACCGCCACGACGGCGATTCCCATCAGAAAGGTGCTCAGTAGCGTGAGGGTGGCCATATATGAGTACGCTGTTACTGAGACAATCACTGCACTAATACTCTTCGTTGACAGCCCACAGTCGAGAAGATATCGATGATCCTCGCGACAGATTCGACCGGTGTCTCGCCGGGTGGGTAACTGACAGTTCCTGATGGGTTCCGGAGAGTTCGAAACAATCGACAGTCGGCGTCGACTCATGGATTGTAGACGAGAGGGAAACCAACGGCCTGATTCAGTGATCTCTCTCCGGCTAGAGTCTCCTTGTTCAATACCCGATCCAATCGTGACAGCTGCTGAAGACACAGAATGTGGATGCAGCACACAGCCCGTGTCGACACGTAGGATGGGCTCGCTGGGCGTTCCAAATTATATACTGAACTCGCGTCATCAACAACTGATGGCGTGGTAATTGGCTCGCTGGCTGAATCCACTCGGTGTCCGCTCCTATTGGTATAATCGCGTATCGCTCTTGTGAAGCACAGTGTTGGTGGAGAGCCGTCTTGCGATTCGTTGGCTACTGAAATCAGGTGTGACTGAGTCAACCCGAAATCGTCACCGGTTGACCGTGGGATTCTACCACCCTACCACGGGTTCCGTCACTAGTACCAACAATCTGCTTCCCAAGAGCGTCGCGTATACATATCCATCAGCTTATATGATGGCTCCGCCGGTGGATTTCGACAACTGTCGCGGGGATTCGTCGTCAGGAGAATCGCTCTGTGGAGGGGGGGTCTCAAGGCGGATGCAGATATCTATGATTTGACTGAAATTTCGGATGAAAAAGAAATTACAAAAGAGATAAGTGCGGTTCAGATAGATTCCGAGATAGCGTGCATATATCGATACTATACAGCCTACTACTATCACCCCTCCAAGTCACCAGCAATGACTGGGCGGCTCAATCTGAGGTTTTTGAGCAGATCTTTTTTGTATTTCTCACGCTGGGGACACTCGTTGGTGTGGTGGTGGTCAGTTACACGCTGTACAACGTGTGGAAGTATCGGGACACTGGGGATCACCCGGAAGGTTCGACGTTCGATCCGCCGAGGTTGGGCGAACTCCCGACAGGCCAGCAGAGCGGGA
>JAQCMZ010000264.1 GCA_028274825.1 Haloferacaceae archaeon | reverse complement strand
CAGCCATACTCCCATATTAACGACCAGAAACAACCCTCAAAGCATGGTGTTGAAGAGCTCAACGCCTTTGCTGGTCGTGTGTCAGGTTTGGAACTGTGGCCCCTCTCACAATCCGCTGCTATGGTGGTGCGACGGGGGTTTCAACGGGCAGAGTGAAGCCGCCGACCTCCACGGACTCCTCGCGGAGTTCGGTAATTCCAGCCGACCCCTCACGGGGAAGCTCGGAGTGAATTACAGTCACATGCGGGACGCGGTGCCGACCCAACACGGTGAAGCCTCGGGGCTTGTCCCCGAGGGACTTCATTACCTGGGATACTCAACGCTTGTGTAAACGGCTACGTCTATGGGAATCCGTCTTGCTTCTCTTTGAGATCCTCCCCACCCTGAAGGACGGGGATTCCCACGGCACCGCGCCGCTGATTTGGGATATTGTGTTCTACAGAGAAACAGGCAGAGTGCCTCGGGGCTTTCTCCTCGGTTCTCCGTAAGTCGCACAGCGGCGATACGAAACGCCCGCAGGTTCGGTATGAACAAAGATTCGAAGTCGTGCTCTCGGGTCGCTCAGTACCGGAGTGTTGGGTTCGTTTTGCTGGTGGTGATTTAATTTTCCTCATCCATGCTGGAACGCCCAAACTAGCGTTGCACGCACAATCTGTGCGGGACCATTCAGTAATTCTGAGTATATTACCAGCTATTGGTGTTGAGTAGTCGTGTAATCGGCTCGTGAGTGTCATCCGTCCGGTCTCGCGGTAGACCGTCTCCGTGATTTGACTCGGGCGCGGCGTTCTGTGGAGCAAACGACACAGTCTGTAAGAGTTAACTATCGCCAGCGGATTCTTCAGCATATCTACAAGAATGAATGATAATTCCCGTTCTGTCGTCGTATTTACGGGTGTTTCTCATGCGCTCGTTCACACTTACGAGCTCTCGATTCCGATTCTCGTGGCCATCTGGTTGGTCAAGTTTCCTGTCTCGACGGCCGTGCTCGGGGCGGTCGTCTCACTCGGATACGGGTTGTTCGGGATTGGTGCGCTGCCGGGTGGTATCTTGGCTGACCGTCTCGGCTCTCGAGTGCTGATTCTCGGCTGTCTCGTGGGTATGGGTGTCTCGTTTTTGCTGTTGAGTTTCGCCACCGGAGTCATCACAATCAGTATCGCACTCTCGATATGGGGCATTGCCGCAAGCGTGTATCACCCCTCGGGGCTGTCGCTGATTTCCACCAGTGTCGAAAACCGGGGGGATGGGTTCGCGTATCACGGGATTGCCGGGAACGCCGGGATGGCGCTCGGGCCGCTGATAACTGCTGTGTTGCTCCTCAGATTCGACTGGCGAGTCACGACGAGACTGCTCGTCGTTCCGGCTGCCGTCGCTATCGCGTATGCTCTCACTGCCGAATTCGACGAAACGGCTGCCGTCGGCAATGACGGAGCCGCCGGACGATCGAAGTCGAGGGCGATGCCGGTCTCGAAGTTCGTCCGCGACAGCCGGGCACTGTTTACCGTTGGATTCGCGCTCGCGATGGCCGTCGTCGTGATGAACGGCCTCTTCTACCGGGGGATGCTCACGTTTCTCCCCGACGTGTTAGACGGGTTTCTCCCGCCAGTCTCGGAGTACGTCCAGTTGTTCGAGCCCGGAACGCCACTGGCACAGGAGTTCGCACTCTCTTCGTACGTGTACGCGGGGCTTCTGACAGTCGGTATCGGCGGACAGTACGCCGGCGGGAAACTCTCCAAGCGAATCTCGCCTGTGGCGGGACTGATTGCCGTGTTCGCCAGTCTGGCCGTGATAACTGCCGGCTTCGTTCCCGCGGCACAACTGGGGCTGGGCCCGCTTCTCGTGGTCGGCGGTCTGCTGGGATTTGCGCTGTTTGCACTCCAGCCGCTGTATCAGGCGATGATTGCCGAGCAGAGCCCGCCAGACGGCCGTGGAATATCGTACGGTTACACGTATCTCGCGTCGTTTGGCATCGGTGCCCTCGGTGCGGTCATCTCGGGGTTCTTGTTGGCGACTGCAGGTGTCGATGGAACCTTTCTCGCGCTCGCAATGATCCCGATTGGGGGAGCAGTAATCGCTGTTGTGCTCGGGCAAACGGCTCCCTCACCGAACGAATGTTCGTGATGGACTCCTGCGCGAAGGCGATATTCTTGCACTCGAACGCAGTTCTCTCATCACGACCACGGAAGGATCCAACTTACAATCCTCAGAGAGAATAAACATAACTGGTCGGGGATTTCTCGCCCACTGTCGTCGCCTGCAACTGGGTGCCGTCTCGTCAGCCATCCACGGCTTCGGTCGTTGGCCTCCTCCGTGGTCTTGTGTGGGGAACTCTTCCACCGAACGCTTCGAAAAGCGATAGTTTCAATCATGTTCGGGGGTAGTCTGTATTTAGACCCTGGATAGAAGCGATTTCGAGAGGCGTAGACGGTCTCTCTTAAGCGTATCGCTCGTGACAGCCTCACTCGGGGTGTTAGCAGCACACCAAATCCCATACTACGTCGGGGTCGATAAGATTCATCGCGGTGGGATGGCAGAGCGGCCTATTGCGCTCGCCTTGAGAGCGAGTGTCCGTCAGGACTCATGGGTTCAAATCCCATTCCCACCGCATCTTTTCGTAATCGGATAGTCCTGTCACACAGCCGCGGATGCGAAACGTCTATGCCGAGACCTTGCAAAGCCGCATTTATGCACTGGCCCCACGATCCCGACGGACAGAAGGGAAGCGAAGGAATGCGGAAGTACGGTCACGCTGTCGTCGCGAAGAAAATCGACGAAGAAGAGGACTTCCCGCTCACGACTGTGGAGTTCGTCAATGAGTACGGCGACCATCCAGTCCGTATCGATCACGAGACTGTCGTCCCACTTGAGGATCTCTTTGAAAACGTCGCCGAGACAGAGTTCAGAGACTTCGTAGAATTTCACCAGGCGCTGGGCGAGACGATGCGGGAAAACGGATACTGGAGTTACGAGGGGCCAGAACAGTCCCCCTGAACAGTTGTGTCGAGCGGTGTGACTTCACTCACACGCCACTCTACTCTCGTCGGAACCAGCACTACTTGATCGCCGCGCTCATGATTCAGTGTTACACGAGTCCCGCAGCGGCTGCCCCTCCGCGCTTTGCTCGCGACTTCGACAAGCACCCACTGGGGGGCGTACACGTTTTTTACCAGAATAGGCCCCGGAACTGTGATACCGTGACAGTGCACCGCTCGGAGTTGAACCACCTCCCACAGTTCTGTAATCGAGTGAATAACGGTGTTATATCAGTATAAGCCGCGGTACTGGTGAGTTGGACACTACGTCACCGCTCTGGTGGATATTTCAGTAGCTGAGGAGGCGTGAACCGACCCAGCCGACCGGTGGTTTCAATCTTCATGCAGTGCAGATACCCGTATGCGCGTCACACCGGCGACGGTGGCAGACATCGGGACAGTGACAGATCTCTGGGTTGACCTCGCAGCCGACCAACGAGCCCATGGGTCACACTTGGTGACGGAGTCGAACCGCGACGCTGTTCGAGAGTCGATTGCTCGGGCAATTGTCGCCGGAGAAGTGTTCGTCGCACGGTCAGACGAGCAGATCACGGGATTCGTAATGATATCCATCGAGATCGGCCGGTACGAACAGGACATTGACCGCGGGACAGTCGATAATATATTTGTCAGACCTGAGTCCAGGAACACTGGCGTCGGGGCGCTGCTGCTAGGGACCGCTGAACGTCGGCTAGCGACCGCTGATGTTGATGTCGTGTCGCTGGAGGCAATGGCACAGAACAATGCTGCGCGGCGATTTTACGAGGATCACGGCTACCGGTCACAACGCGTTGAACTGGAGAAACCGATCGATGCTGACGAAGCCGTCATAGGCGATGAATCGCCAGAAGAAATTCCGACTGAAAACCCCCTGCCGCGTAGTGACGGCGCTGATGATGTGACTGGCGAAACTAACTCAGAGAGCGCTTCTGGTGACGAATCTAACGAGTTAGACTCCAGATGATTAATCGATCCGAGATTCACAGTATTGCCGGCCAGCAAAGACGCAGTCACCGAGGTGCCGGGGTTATCAGCCCAGTTAATACCTCAAGATTATAAAAAACAATGAGAATACCCGCGTCTTTAGACGTCGTCACGCTCCGCGTGACTGCCCGCCAGACACCGTCTGGCGACGCGGGATGAATCCGACAGCCCATTCCACAGTCCACCATCGATAGCAGGCTTGGATATTCCACCGTTCTCAACCCGAACTTTTACCCGGGACGCAAGTGTGATATCCTCCCACGACATCTCGTGGGCTTCCCACGCCCAGTGGGCTGGTTTGGGAACGTCCGTTTCCGACCCGACACGCCGATGGGAGTGCCACGCCCCCGTTACTCCTCTCTTGTGACGGACTCAGAGTTCCCTGAGTATGTTTCGTCGGTTGGAGTGTCCGAGGGCTTCCTTTATAATGAGGCAAACACCGAG
>JAQCMZ010000257.1 GCA_028274825.1 Haloferacaceae archaeon | reverse complement strand
CACGACAGACGAGAGGAGTCCCGGGGTGGCCACTCCACCCCCAAGAGACTGCCCGTCGCCCGGTTCCACACCGATTCCAACGGTGTGCTCGCGTGGCAGTCTGGACACCTGACACTCCCAATTCAGCGGTGGCGTGGGATTCGGCCGCGTGACCGCGGAGGAGGATGTCAAGAGTGTCTCTTGGCGGGTTCGTCGGTTGTCCCGACGGGTCACCCGCGAGTGGCTGGCCCGCCAGCGGTTTTAATCGATGTCCGACCGAAGAGCCGATGCAGTTCGGCGGTGAAACGAACGTATGGCTACAGGAGCGATACTCGCAGGGGGGCGGTCGACCCGATTCGGCGACACGGACAAGACGATTGCTGATCTGGCAGGTGAACCCATGATCCGGCGGGTCGCCAATCGACTCGCCGGGCACGGAGAGGCCGTCGGACCGGGAGCCGACCATGCTAGCAATGTGGAGTCCGTCGTTGATGAACTCATCATCAACTGCCGATCAGATCAGCGCGACTCAATTAGCACCGCGATGTCCGGGTATCCGCTGTCAGTCTCATACGCGTTAGACGACCAGACGGATCTGGGGCCTGCTGCGGGGATTCGGAACGTCTGTCGGGCTGCCGACGGATACGTCGCGGTTGTCGCGTGTGATATGCCTTTTGTCGATCCACGTTTCCTCGAGTACCTCCTCGATCACGCAGGTGGACACGATGCTGTCGTTCCACAGTTGGAAGACGGCTGGTACCAGACGACACAGGCCGTCTACCGGGCGACGGAGATGGCAGCGGCAGTCGATCGCGCCATCGAAGCCGGTGAACACAGGATTATCGCCCCGCTTGAGTATCTCGACTGGACGGTTATCGACCGCGAGACGATTCACTCAATTAGTGGCGAACAAACATTCGAGAATCTCAACACACGGGCAGAATTCGACACAGCCGCCGAGCGGATTGAACAAGAACGGTCCTGAAGGGGTCAGCACAACCCGTTTGAGGCAATCAGGCCCGACGACTGATCGCGAGTTCGTAGGTTTCAGCAGTAGCGTTTGTGTCTGCTAAATCCTCGTGTGGGCGTGGGTGACAGCCTGGCTGCTCACGCATCACCCGGAACACCCGGTGTCAACCCGATCGATTCTGGTGGCTGGGCGAGGAGACTGAATCTTTGACTGTCCCGTCTCGCATCGATGCGAGAATTACCCGATCGACGGTCGCCCGCTCGTGAACGACCGCTGCAATGTCACCGGCAAGCGCCGCGTCAGCCTCAGTATCAACCTTGTTGATCAGCGGGATCGGAGTGGCGTCTGCTGGGATGTGTTTCAACCCGCCTGCCTCGCTGGCCAAGACCGTACCGATTATCTCGGGAGTCACTGGGTCGCCGAGTCCTGCGTCTATCCCAACCTCACGGGCGACCGTGACGACCCGTTCGGGGCGGTGGACAGATGCATCGGTCAAGGGTGTGCCCACAGCATCGACACTGGCAATCGGGACGACTACGTCGGTTGTGGCCGGGATCTGTGGTTCGCGCTCGTCTGGCGCCTTGAACTCCCGAGAGCGTGCGCCGTCAGCTTTGATCAACACCGGGCCGTCGTGTGCGCGGGCGATTTTGTCGACTACTGTGGGATCGTACCCCAGATACCGGTCATCCCGTTCCTGTTTGGGGACCAACCCGAGTGGGAATTCGTTGTCGTCCGTCGCCTTGAGTTCGGGCACAGGGTCTTCCGAGATGGACAGTGTCGTAACCTGCGGATCGAAGAGAGGGATTCGCACGCTGGCGGTGACGACCGCTCTCTGGAGCCGGTCTGCGAGCGTGTACAGCGTCGTTTTCTTGCCTCCGGCCCCGACGACCGCTACCGTCGCCTCCGAGAGTGACCCCTCGGGTGGCGCCAGCGCCGTTTCGATATCCATATCCAGCGGTCCGGCGTCGGCAACTAAACGCTGTCGTCGCGCTCCGGAATCACGGCGTCGGCAGCATCATCGGACACGTCCAGAAATTCTCGAAGAGCCGTGGCACACGCCGGACACAACAACGTCTGTATCTCGCCGTCCGGGTCGAGAACATCGACGGCTGCAAACTCCTCACCCGGGTGAATCCGAGCATCACAGCGCGTGCAGTCGTGGGGCTGCCGCAGCGTCATACACGCATCTCATAGCCGCACAAGAAAACGTCTGGGGGAGTAGCTCTCAGACAGGTGACACCAGGAACTTCTTTATACCCGTATGCAAATTGTTATCATAGCGCATAAAGATTCAGCATGAAATGGGAACGTGACCTGCCTGACGATTGGAATGACGCCTCCGAGGACCCGCCGGCTGTTGACCGCAGTCCGATTGAGATTGTTACCGTAGGCGAGGGGTATCTCGCCCGGCCCACATCAGAGCCTACGGTTGGCTCCATCGACTCGAATACGATCTATTCTGCCGAATCGATCGTCCCAGAAGACGCAACCGACGATGCCGAGCATCCGTCACGGTGAGGCGTCTCTGGTGATCGCGTGAAACGCCGCACATTTCCCGTATGACGCTGCTACTGTGTCGGAGTCAGTGTGTCTCGGTCGGCGAGAGACACGGCTGCATTACTCGGGTTCAGGCATGATGGCCGTCACAGTGGGAGATGAGAGCCGCATTCGATTCGAGGGGTGACGACTGACCCGCAGAGTTGATTTGTTCTAGTGAGCGATTTGTCGTGGCTACTGACCCCGGTCTCCAGACGGCGCGTGTCTCTCAAGCCCTGACTACTGAGTTACCGGCCACGAGTCGTCTCGTGATAACTCGGCTATGATCGTCAGGCGGAGGCGACTGCCGTTATCTATCATTTCTCCGTCACATGACGGACCGTACACGCGAGACCGCGGGTAGATTCAGCCATCTCCGGGCCGGTCATGCGTGCCCGTCCAACAGCAAACGCCTCGGGCCCCTCGATGACGACCTCTTCTCCGATCCGAAGCTCGGTCGGTGCATCGACGACACCCGGGGCAAGCACCGATCCGTGTGGCACGAATCCATCAATTTCGACACGATTTGTCGGCACGTCGCTCGCGAGCCATCGGCGGCCGCCGGCTTCGGTCAACGCGAGTACACCGTACTGTGGGACCATGGTCGCAAGTTGCGCGCCGCGTTCGTTCCCATCGCGTTCCCAGACCTGAAGCCGGGGGTCTCGTCCGGCGGTCCGGATCTCCCCGAACATATCATCTCCGGCCTCGTGTCCGAACTGATAATCGGCAACCGCGCGGATCGTGTTGTGGTGTCGTTCCCGGTTTGCATACCGGAGTTCGCCCTGGAGAGTTTCATCGAGTGCGGCTAACGACCGATCACTCGTCGGATGCCCTTCGGCAGTGAACTCTATCCCGATTCCAAGATTGTCATCGACGCGGTCACACACTTCCCGGTATCCTCCAGTCGGAACGTGAGCGATTACCCGAGAGTAGCCGTTTCGCTCCAGATACCGCTGGAGTACTTTGGCGATAAAGGCTGTTTCGGTTTCAGTCCACCGACCGGTCACGACTGTATCGTAGTGCTGTGCGGGGTACATCGTCTCGAGTTCCTGTGGGACGACACCAATCGGCGACGTCATCGACACAACGTGCCCGCGATAGTCGACTGCATCGTGAAACTGTTCGTGGCTCTGGGATTCGCTGTAGGGTTTCGTCGCCGAACAGGGGACTAATACGAGCGGATTATCGAACCGGTTTCGATACCGTGAGGTGACTCGGTCGGCGAACCGCCGGATCTCGACGCGCCGTATCGTGTCGCCAGTCGCTGCCGTGATGTTCTCGTTGCGGAAGGTCGGGGTCCGTCGCTCGAGATACCCCCACTGATTGTCGAATTCCCGCATCGCTGCCGTAATCCACTGTTCGTGGCGGGCCTGGCCTTCCAGATAGTCGCGAAGTTGACCTGTGCGGATCCGCTCTCGGACTCGTGTGAGCTCTGTCTTCAGAACCGCAGTGTTGTGTGCCGCACAGTCGTCGCGGTCAAACGCCTGATGATCCTTCCGACAGGCCTCACAGGCACAGGGGAGTTCTTCGAGATCCTCGAGAAAGTGCTGGCCATCGGTCGTCAGATACATTCCCTGAGCGCCCTTCAGCCTGGCTCGTTTTGCGTCGACGAGATCGACTCCGGCATACGCCAGCAGCGCGGCGTTCCCGGGAGTAGCGGCACCCGAGAGATACAGCGCAGTATCGGCTGGGATTGCGTTCCGTGTGCGGACGATAGCGTCTCTGAACGCCTCTCCATGGCCGACGATCCTCGCCGCGTCAGAGAGGACGAACGCGTCAGCAACCCCCTCGCTGAGCGTGTTGAGTGAGGCCTCGTCTTCGTCAGCCCTGTTCGCGCCACCATCTGGATGATTCTCTCTTGTCTCACTCTGAGGCCCAGAGTTGGAGGCTAACTCGACAGTCGCGTCGCCGTCAGGGTTGATGAATTGCTCGCTGGAGACGACCACAGCCGCCGGAAAGTCCGCGGGTCTGCTGTCGGGCGAGAATACGTCCCGGATTTCCTCGCGGGTCCCAGCGGGGAACGCGCGATGAGGAAGCACGGTCAGGGCTGTAGGGTCACCGCCAGACGATTCTTGCTCACCTACCCAGAGGCTCCCACTGTCCTCGATAATGGGATCCGCCAGTGCCGGAGTCCACGTGGATTCCGCGAGTCGGAGCTCGCCCACCCGGGCGGCCCCGTCGCGGTCGTGAACCTCGAAAAACTCGGTCATTGGCATCGGTCGGCCGCCAACCCTCAATTCTCTTGTGTTCCAAACCAGACCCCACTGGGTATTGCTCGCGAGGAGTGTGTTCTGTTCTAGCTGTCTCTTGCCCTGTCGAGAGGCCAGGGTGAGTCTTGGCTTAGTCAAATATCGTCTGGAGATCCGTAGTGAAGTCCCGCCGGGTCAAGCCCAGCGGCTTCACCGCGGAGGGCCGCACCGCACCCGCAGGCGACTGTCAGTCCCTCCGAGCGTTCCT
>JAQCMZ010000256.1 GCA_028274825.1 Haloferacaceae archaeon | reverse complement strand
ATGAGGGTTCGTCTGATGAGGAGCCACGTGCTAAATGACAGGTAACGACGTCCCAGCGAACCCGAGCGTCTTGAACACGACTGTCCTCTCGAACTTTGCATACATCGACCAACTGTGGGTAGTTGCTGACCTCTCTGGAATCTGTACGGTACCAGTCGTTCGTGAGGAGCTCGAACACGGCGTTAATAACCACCCATATCTCCAGGATGTACTCGATACACTCGATGGCGAACTCCCAGTTGCGACGATTTCGGATACTGTCGCAAACAGAGAAGCCGTTGTTGGTGAGCATCTCGACCCTGGTGAGGCCCAGGCGTTCGCGCTCGCGGACGCATCCGATGGCCGACTGCTGACCGACGATGGGGATGCCCGGTCGTTTGCGAAAGACCAGGGTGTGACCGTTGTCGGGTCGGTCGGCGTGCTCCTCGCCGCGATCGATGCTGGGAAGATAACGGAGCAGACTGCTGATGACTGGCTCTCGACGTGGATTGATGAGATTGGCTACTACGTGCCCTATCGGGATATCGCGGCGTATCGATGACTGGCCGATTGTGTAGTCTCACCCGTCACGAGTGCTGACAATCGGTGATTACACCCATTTCCACACAAAACGAGAGACACAAAGATGACTGCGTACCGCTTTCGGGTCAAATTCGCCCCGATCCGACGTCGCTATGACGGGACATCCTTGTTGGTGTGGACAGAACGATTGCTGAATTCCAGTCGGCGATCAACCCTGCTGTCGGTCTCGATCAGAGCCATCTCTGGTTCGTCGGCACCGACGAGGACTAGTGGAACAGCGACATCAAATACCAGTGTCCGCGGGATTACGAGCAATCGCGTGGCGGTGGGCCGGAATTTCGAACCGACCGACTCAAGAATGCAGCCGAGGTGACGATTGGAGAGATGACTCGACACGTGCCCCTCGACCAGTACGACCATCTCCGTTACCTCTACGACTACGGCGACGAATGGCGCTTCTACGCGATTCTGAAAGAACTCTACGCCAACGAGCCGAGTGGTACAGAACCAACTGTCGTGAACGAGAAGGGTGGGGCACTCGATCAGTGCGATCCATCGAGAGAGCGACGTTTTTGAGCGAGTCGCGTTCAGCGTCTCGTAGTGGCATCAACCCGTGAGTCTCGCCGAACTGTCTTTCGACGGATTTCCCACCGGCCATACGCTGACTGGCCAGCATACGATGCGACGCCGCTGTACGACCCGAGCTCGCTTGCAGGACTGGAATCAGATATCCGGACAGTCTCACAGACGTGGTTCAGACACGACTGTCACGAGTCCGCCGAGAACTTCATTTGCTTATTCCCACTGGCGTATTTCGAGTTCGGCGCTCACAACCGCTACGCGGGGTTGACCCGCTACGAGATGGACACTCTCTTTCGCGTCTTCGTCCTGAAAGAATGCTACGGGTGGGAGCACGAAACAGCACTGATCGGATATCTCGAGTGTCGGTCAGCACTCTGTGACTGATTGGATCTGGAGGCAATCCCCGACCAGTCGACGCTGTGGCGTAGCTAGCACAAACGGTTTACATCCGAACTGTGCGAGACAATCGAGGCAGCTGCGCCGACGATATTGATTAAAGCCCAGAACGCGGGTGTTGCTGCCCCACGCGAGCCGCAGCGGCGCCTTTCGCCTCATGGAGACGAAGGGGATGAACCAGACTTAGACGATCAGGCGATCCTCAACGATGCGGCTGTGATTACAGACGTATCTGGGGCTTCGTGAGAGGTTGGCCGCTAACGAGGGTGCTCGCAGTTTCATATATGAATCAACACGGGAGAGAACACCGCTCGGACACGCTCATCGCGACCACATCCGTGATCTCTCTATCGTGCAGATCCGCGAGATGTATCGACAGGCAATCCGGAACCTCATCGACGAGGTCGCAGAAACGGAGGAGTTCTTCCGG
>JAQCMZ010000229.1 GCA_028274825.1 Haloferacaceae archaeon | reverse complement strand
AGTTCGAAGACTTCCAGAACTCGGACACGCAGCCGCCAACGATCGCACACGGGACGGCAGTCGATCCAGCGACCCAATCTGCCTTCTCGGAAGTCTTCGCTAACCTCAACGGGAGTCTCGATCTGGACGCAGCCGTCGAGGGGATTCGTAACGCGGTATAATCTCGTCATGTCACCCCGCTTTCCGATTTGCTTACACGTGATACTGCTCCCTCAACCCTATCGAGTACCGACGTGAGAGACGATCCCGACTCAGAAGTCACGACCCAGACTGACGGCGGAATCGTTAAGACTGGCCCTGACGGGTCTTCAGTGTCGACGCCGGCACCAATGGCAGATTCACCCACGTCAATTCGAGGCCGAATTCGCAGGAGTCGGATTCTCGAGGCACTGCCCTTCTGGGGGCCGCCGGGCATCCTCGTGCTGGTTTTTGTGTACGGAGCAATCTCATGGAACTTTGTCATTTCGCTCACCGGGTGGGAAGGGCTTGGGTCTCCGGACTACTCGTCACTCTCGACGGAAATGTACGCTCAGTTACTGTCGGATCCCTCCTTTGCCGCTGCATTCCGGAACACCGTCGTGTTGCTCGGCGTGTTCACGGTGCTTTCGTTAGGAGTCGGATTGCTGTTGGCCATACTTGTCGATCGGCAGATCCGGTTTGAAAACACATTCCGAACAATATATTTGCTGCCGATGAGCCTCTCGTTCGTAGTCACGGCCATCTTCTGGTCGTGGATGTACAATCCACGGATCGGGCTAATTAACGAGTTACTCCACAGTGTCGGTCTGGGTGTGGTTACACAGGCGTGGCTTTCGGATCCGCGGTTCAAATTGGCCGCCATCATTTTCGCGCTGATGTGGCAGTTTTCTGGGTACTGCATGGTCGTGTATCTCGCCGGACTTCGCGCAATCCCGAACCCGCAGTATGAGGCGGCCCGAATCGACGGTGCGTCGACGCTTCGACTGTACTGGCGTGTGGTTATCCCTCAACTCCGTGCATCGACAATGTCGGCGGCGGTCGTCCTCATTGTGTTCGCGCTGAAAGCGTTCGACTTTCTGTTTGTCCTGTTCGGCGTGAACCCCGGGAGCTCGGCTGATATCCTCTCGGTCATGATGTTCCGCGTCGCGTTCGACCGTATTCAGTGGGCATATGGCTCTGCTGTTGCGATGGTATTGTTCGCCATGGCACTCGGTGTGATCGGGCCATACCTGTTTGTCCAGTACCGACGGGGGCAACTGTGAGCGCGGCCGAGCGGGTTCAGACAGCAGTCGAGAGCCTCGATACTACTCGAGTTGCGCTGTACGTGCTACTGCTCGGGATGGTGGGATTTTATCTCGCGCCGCTGGAGTCCGGGCTGACGACTGCGTTCAAGACAGCAGATGGTTTCCGGACGACGACGCCTTTCGCACTCCCACCAAGCGGGGAGACCACTCTCTCCGCATGGGCGACAGCGGCCGAGCGGCTCTCGACGGGACTGATTAACAGCGCCTTGATGGCAGTGCCAGCGACGATGCTATCTGCGCTGCTCGGATCGCTTGCAGCATACGGGCTGACAAATCTGCGCTGGCGTGGCCAGATCGGTGTGTTATTGATGTTTATTGCCGGGGTGTTTATTCCGTATCAGGCCGTCCTCGTTCCGTTAACCCAGTTTTGGTCGCTTGTCAACCTCGGTGGGCGGATTCCGTTTGCCCCCATCGCTAACTATGAGGGGTTAATCAGTCTTGGTATCACTCACGTTGCGTATGGAATCCCGATCTGTACTGTCTTGTTCCGGTCGTACTACGCGACGATCGACGACGAGATGATTGAGGCCGCACGACTGAACGGAGCCTCCGCGCTGACGATCTATCGTCGGATCATACTGCCACTGTCTGTCCCAATTTTCGCTGTCGTTCTTATTTATCAGTTCACGCAGATCTGGAACGAC
Organism: Haloferacaceae archaeon; assembly: GCA_028274825.1. GTDB lineage: Archaea > Halobacteriota > Halobacteria > Halobacteriales > Haloferacaceae > J07HR59. The sequence continues at coordinate 5,767 of JAQCMZ010000229.1, read as the reverse complement.
CTTCTGTTCGCAATTGTGCTGGTCAGTGACCCGTCGAACCAGGTCGTGACAGTCGCGTTAAATCAGTTACGAGGCTCGTTCGTCCAACAGTACAATCTCCAGATGGCGGGAGCATTCATCGCGGCGCTGCCGACGCTCATCGTGTACGTGCTTTTCGGAGAACAGTTCGCCAAAGGCGTCGCAGGAAACTCGTGACATTCTCCTCCGTCGGAAGGCGGGAGGAATCTCGAGCGGTGGGAGTGTCAAGTTCACCAATCCCACCGAACAGCCGGTCAGTGCGACTCTGACCGGGCTGTTCGCGGTTTAAACATGGATGGAACTGCTGGCGGTGACGAGAACAGAGTTCTCGTGAGCACATCAGACATCGCCGATTTCTGAGGCCGGTGCCACGCCACCGGGACTCCTCTTGTCAATCATGTATGGCGTCCCGGTGTTGGTTGTGCCACGGGGACGCCAGCAGGCGTCAGCGAACTCGGAGTTACTTGTGATGGTGTGTTCACGCAGTCAGGCACAGCATCGGTTCATCACCGGACCCGACCGTTCAGCAAACTGGGTCCAATGATTGTCTCGTCGCTCGGAGCCGACGGGCCGTCATCGTCGGAGTTGTGGGAATCGCTCTGCTTCCGCCGGATTCCCGCTAGCTGCAGGACTGCCTGTTTATTAAACCCATACTTTTCAAAACTCAAAGTAAGCTACAATAGAGTGTTGTAGTAGGGAGTGACAGCGCGTATCCACGGCGTGAACGCCATGACATTGCGCCTGTCCCTCATATAATGGCACGACTTGAACTCGATTCGGTGACAAAGCGGTTTGGTGAAGGGGATAATGCCGTTCTTGCCGTGAACGGCGTAGATATCAATATTCGAGACGGGGAGTTTCTTGTTCTCGTCGGTCCCTCTGGCTGTGGGAAGTCGACGACTCTGCGAATGATTGCCGGACTCGAATCGGCAACTGCTGGGGAGATCCGACTCGGAGACGAGCGAATAAACGAGCAGCGACCCGCAGAGCGGAATATCGCGATGGTATTTCAAAGCTACGCGCTGTACCCGCATATGACTGTTCGCGGGAATATGCGGTTCGGACTCGAGGAGTCGACAGATTTAGCCGATGAAATAGCCGAACGTGTCACTGAGACAGCTGAATTACTGGATATCGATGAGTTACTCGATCGAAAACCCGAAGCGCTCTCGGGTGGCCAACAGCAGCGTGTTGCTCTTGGTCGCGCGATTGTTCGTGAACCAGAGGCGTTTCTCATGGACGAGCCGCTCTCGAATCTCGACGCCAAACTCCGGTCACAGATGCGTACTGAGTTACAACAACTCCAAGACGATCTCGATACTACCACCGTCTACGTCACCCACGACCAGACAGAGGCGATGACGATGGGCGACCGGATCGCGATTCTCAATGACGGAATACTGCAGCAGGTGGCAACGCCGCTGGAGGCATACCATCGTCCGGCCAATCAGTTTGTCGCCGGATTCATCGGCGAACCACCGATGAATTTCGTGAACTGTGCCGTCGAAGGCGACACGCTCACAGACGGTCTGTTCCGATATCGACTCGCTGACGAAACAGCCACGGCGGTCGCGAGTAGCACGATGGTGACTCTCGGGATTCGGCCTGAGGATATTGTCGTTGACGCGAGCGGGGACGCTCTCAGCGCTGCCGGTGATCACGTCTTTCCTGCAACTATCAATGTAGTCGAGCCGGTGGGCAACGAAAGCGTCGTATATCTCTCGGTCACCGATGGACCCGATCTAGTCGCGACTGTCAGCGGGTTTGGCCGAGTCGAGAGTGGAATAGACGTCGCGATCAGGCTACCTGAGAACGCGATCCACGTGTTCGACGCAGAGTCAGGCGACGCGGTTCACAACCGGTCACTCGATGAGAGTGAGCTGGTCGAGACGCGCGTGTGAGCCCTAACTCGAGTACTCGAGCGGAGTGAGACGGCCGATATCCCACTATCTATCTCAGGGTGACAAGAGCCAGTCAGCACAATCAGCCCTCACGACTCTTTGAGCCCCTGTCGATCCCACGCTCGGCCAGCCGATTTGCCGATTACGGAAGCAGCGACGACTTCCAAATAAAACCCGATGAAAAATCCGAGAGCGAGCTGGTTGAGTGTTATGTACGCGGCCGCCATGACTCCGAGACCGCCGGCTGTAAGCAGTGTCGCCACGAGGTAGCCGGCGTCCTGCGTCGCAGCTGCAATTAATCGTGTGTCGACCGCTGCGCGAAGCGAGTGATCACGGGCAACAGCGACAAGTGCGGCCGGGAGAGGGTAGCAGAGCGCCAACGCGAGCATCGTCAAGATGGTGCTAGCAACAAGGAACACGACTCCATTGATCGTGCCGGTAGGATCGGCGCTCTCAAGCGGACCACCAAGTGTCACGGTAAGCAACACGACCGGGGCTGCAAGATAGCCACCCGCTGTCACGAATAGTCTGAGTCCGTCGCGGAGTAGGCCTCTAACTGGTTGCCATTCTGGACGCTCAGGAGTGACGTGTGATTCGGCTCTCGCGGTTGTCGCGAGCACACGAGCTAGGTATCCCGCGACAGCAACGAACGGAAGAATAGGAAGCCAGACAGCGAGTAGGTGTAATCCGCCGCCAATAAGAACGGTATCAAGTCGCCGTGACCCGCGAATTGGATAGACCAGATAACTCGATATCATGTATCTGTCACCAACGGATTATCGCTGCATCAGTCGTATGAGTCTGTGTTATCCATCCCGCGTCGGAAGATACCGACGCTGTCATTCGGTGCTGGCCAGAGTGAAGAATCTCGAACGGAAAGAGCCCGTATTCTACTGGAGAATTCAGTCTCTCACTACTCGGATCCATGCGTTCAGTTTCTCATCCTTGTGCTCACGATCCTGCCGTGTACGTTTCTACTATTTGATCGTTGATACTATATCGGATTTCGAACTGACCGCTTCCGATAGCCTGAATCTGAGAGTTTGACAGACCGTCCACCGTTGCAATCTCCAGGGAAATCTCGGTATCAGTGCCAGCCGGGACCGTGACCTCCTCCTGTTCTGTCGCGAACGATTCACCATCGACTACGAGTTCAATGGTGATTAGATTCGTGATCTCGTTGGACGTTGGGTTGGTGACTGTGCCATCTGCATAGAGTGTGCTCTGTGCGCTCGACACAGAGCCACTGACCTCCAGTTGTGGCTCACTGCTGAGCAACTCCGGTCCGATTAGCCCTGCCGCCGCAATCACGCAGACCAACACGACTCCACCGACGACGTATTTTGTTGAGAAACTGGTTACATCGCTACTCGAACCGGGGTTACTGCCGAGATAGACGCCCCCAAGCCCGGTCAGTCCCGTCGGAACCGCGACAGCAATAATTGGGAGAATATACTGCCCAAACGAAACTCCGGCGGACGACCCACCACTCCCTGCGGTTGTCTGTGCAGCTGTATCAGCGACTCCCGTCGGAACATTCAGAGCCAGAGTTAGTGTAACGATAACGAGCAAAATCATTACGAAATATCCGCCAATAGCGCCCACGAGCCCAGAGAGATACGACGGGGACGAACTATGTTGATTAGCCCCGACACGGAGACCGGAGATAAGCCCGATTACGGGCCCGAGCAAAAGTACGACAGTGAGCACCACCAGAGACAAGACTCCACCGAGTAATCCACCAGAACTGAGTTGTGTTATCGCAACACCGCCGGTGGCGCCAATCCCCACTCCCGCGAGAGCAAATATGGCGATTGCCTGAACTACGTCGCTGATGACGATTCCAACATTATCCGCAGCACTCCCTGAAGACATTATTATATTATCAAGACGTTTCGGGATAAATGTGCACGGCGACCGGATACTTGATCGCATCAGGATACAACAAAATCGGATCCCAGATAACTCGTGATAGACAGCCGATAGTTTCCCCCTAAGCTGACACGGTTGGGTTGACCGGACACAGTTTCGGAAGAATTCGCAGAGCATTCCCGTGACGCGCTTCCTCCGACAGCTGAAGATGTGAGCTTTCCCGCTGGCTCGCTGTGGGGGCCGGACACACTTCGAGGAGAGGGATCGAAATATCCAATCGGCTAGCGATAGCGGGAGTTTGTCTGTCACGATCGTGTTGAGAGACACTACTGCCGGACTGACTTGGCGAATGCTTCCGGCCGCCGGAGACCACGGATACGGTGCTGTTCGTCGTGAACGAAGACGGTGACCGTCCGGCCACCCGGTCGGAGTCGGTTGAGCCGGCTCGACTCGACACCCACCTCCGTCACCATCGGTCGGCTGATCGTCCACTGTGGCGTGTCGAGTAACGTATCGTATGCGACAATTCGAGATGGGTAGACGTGGTACTCGAGGTGTGCCGTCTGGACCGTTTCGCGGGCGATTTGGCCAACTGCGGTCGTCCCAATGGTGACGACTCCGGCCACCACACCGACTTCGGGGCCGCCGATTAGTCCAGCGAGAACGGCCGCGAGTGCGACGAGCAGGTACGGCGGGGTGAATAGATACAGTGGTGTGTATCCCGCCGCCCGGGCGAGTAAATCCAGCCGACTCGCGCGAAACGTGTCGATTGGGCTGGCGGCCGGAATGCGATCCTCGAGAGGGTCCTCGTTCCACGTTGTGTGTGAGGTTGTGTGTTCGAGTCTCGTGAAGATAATATCACCAACGAGTTTGACAGCGACAACGACCGCCAGCAGAACTGACGGTGGTGATGCGTACGCGAAGACGATCACCCCGCCGATGCCGAGTGCGAATACGCTCAACACCTGCCGTCTGAGCAATGCCGACCGAACTGACAGGTCGGTGTACCGCTCGTTCGCCAGGTAGTCTACAAACCCGACACTGTGTCCGACGACAAGACACAGTGCTGTGATCGCCACAGATGCTGCCGAGAATCCCACGTCGATGCTGGCCAGGAGTATCCCCCCGGCGATCGGCCAGAACATCGCCAACACGATGATACCAGCGACAACGACAGGGACATTCCGCGGATACAGTAACGGGAGCACCCACACCGAGACACCGCCGCGCTTCTCGGTCCACGACGAAAGTGGGAGTTTGTGATCGATGGTCAGCTCCTCGGGGGTGTGTTCTGCGAACAACCCTTGCACCGCCCCACGAACAATGGCCACACCCGCCTCGAGCCAGTAGACGACAAGTAATACACTGGCCGACCACCCGAATAACGCAACGCCGAACAGAACAGCGACGTTCGCCACTACTATGTGTGCGCCTTGGGCGGTCGCGTCCGTCCAGTCCACACGGTCTGTGTGCCGAAGATACCCAAAGCGGTTTCGACATACTTCGCCGACTGCGGGTCGAACCGGCCGACTCAGATAGAGAGAACCGACACGCGGAACCCCCGAATCGACCGAGTAATCGATGATACTGATTTCACATCCTATACCACTCCATCGGCGCAGTCTGACGAGCGATAGAGTCACAGCGGGAACAGCGCGGAAGCCCACGGCTTGAGCCGGAGGAAGCGCGTAATCGGTATCAGACTTCACCGAAACGTATAATATCCGTCTCACAGGCCCAGAAGCGGCCGGTGAGACGGGCAGTCTGTCAGGCTTAAAGTTGGGGATACTGAACGAGTCCCTCTGACTCCCCTGCTGGAAGTCGCCTGAGAAAGCCCGGGTTTCGACAGAAATGGGCGTGGGGCTGTCCGCTCGTGGAGCACGACACTTGCGAGTCCACCGACAAGCCCACCCGTTTACGGGTGGGGAGCTGACAAACGCTGAACATCACCGTAGCAACATGCAGCCACTGAATTA
>JAQCMZ010000228.1 GCA_028274825.1 Haloferacaceae archaeon | reverse complement strand
CAGTGGAGCAATTGGTCTTTGGTCTGATGGAGGTCGCCACGACGCTGTTCGGGTACATCGAGTTTGATGAGCACAGTACGCCGTGGCGCGTCGTCGTCCATCGTAGTTCGCATATAAAGCCACTATCTGATGAATATTGATCTTACTGCAGGGGAGTCGGCCTTGCTGTTGAGCGTTGTTTGAGCCATCAACTGTCGGCTTCACGGGGTCAAGCCCCGTGGCATCCGCCTCGACCGCCTGTGAAAACCACACTACAACGGGTCAGAAAGGGTTACACGGCGAGCGCTGAACGCGGTATCGGTATGTTGATTAGTTTTCAGGGAGGCCCTCAGCGGGTTCGCGTTAGGCGGGAATATAGTCGTCAGATTCCCCACTCTCGCGAACCTCGTTGAGATACTCGTGTGCGTCGCGGAGAATATCTCGCGGACCGTCCTGTGTAATTGTGTTGATCGCCTGGTCGTAGTCTCGCCACTGCATATCCCGGTGTTCGTGAGACAACTCGGCAGACCCCTCGAACGAACGCGCGATAAACAGGTGGACCGTCTTGTGGATTGTGTTCCCTTTCGCCTCGAATATGTAATCGTAATCCTGGCGGAATCCATCGATCAACCGGAAGTCTTCGATTCCGGCCTCCTCCTGAACCTCTCTGATTGCCGTTTGCTGGAGCTCCTCTTCTCCCTCAACCCCGCCTTTAGGGAATTCCCAATCCCCCGGGCGGCTCTTGAGGAGCAGATACTCCCGTTCACCACGGGTCTCGCGGAAGAGGATGGCTCCAGAACTTGTCGCCTCTACTGTCATTAACGGCTATTATGCCACGGCGGATTAAGAGCGTATCGAACGACCCAGTCTCGAGTCATACGCATGAATGCCTTCTGGCTGACGTGTCTGGCTGATAGCGGCCAGATCTCGGGAGTAATCGCTAATCGTCTCGAGATGACCGCTCTCGGTGGGACGGGTTTTTCTGGGTCGCCAGCAGAATATGTTTCAAACAATGTTTGTTACGAAGTTACAGTTCAACTCTGGCGACCGCGATGTGCTCGAGGATGTCGTCGGAGAACTCAAATCGATGCTTCGACAGAAAGGTGTCGAGTGGAAAGGTCCCCACTCTGCGCCGCCAGAAACTCACCGAGTACCACTATATGGCACTCTCACTCCCGATAGACAGCTCGATTCGTGGGAGTATACGGTCTACTCCCGACATATGGAAATTCATGGGTCAGAAGAGACGGCCCGCGAAATCGCCACACAAACATTTCCTGACTCCGTCCGCGTCACAGTCGAGGTAGACCGGAAACATCCACTCGGACAACAAGACTGATACGCTCAGTCTCGGGTTCTAAGCGGCTCACGGGTAGAAACTCATCTGCATCAGTCATCAGTCGCTGGGGATCGGGGTTCGTCAGGGATTTTCGAACACACAACAAACCCGTGTCAGACATGACCGCAAATTTCAGTTTAAATCCATGTTTTCACCGCTCGATAACTGATCTGACGATGCATCACCCCCCGGAATCGTAGGGCACTGCTCGGGGCGTGGACCCGAGACAACGACCGAGGCCTCCTATGAAACGTGGCTAGCAATTCCACTCGGCAATCATATCAGTTGTTAGTAGTGTGCGGGGTTCGGATCGGAACGGTCATCAACCCCGTTGTAAGTGTTATTACAGCCTGCGCGCTGCATACAGTGCCGATGTTTTCGACGGCTAATGTACACTGCTTCCGACAGTTGGTATCAATACTCCAGAGTAATGAGATGGCCGAGTCCAGACTAATACACTCCCTCACAACAAACGACCGCTGACCTGGACCCCATACCCCTCAAGATAGGCGAGACGCGGCTTTGTACACAAGACTACCGACCTGGTCGCCGGTGTCGACCCAGCAGGCCGTGACTCGCCAGAGTTGATAGTGACGACAGTAACTATCCCCGTGTTTTTGCCCCTGCCAGTGTTTTTCATCTTCATGACTGTAGACTTTGACGAATACATCAGTTTCAGACGAGACCTCCACAAACACCCTGAACCGGCCTGGTGTGAGTTTTACACCACGGCACGGATCGTCGCTGCACTCGAGAACCGTGATGTCGACACAGTACACCTAGGTCCGGACGCGCTGGCGGAAAACACCCGTCGCAACGTTCCCGAGGACGATACACTGACTGAGTGGTATGACAGAGCAATTGCGGCGGGAGCGAATCCAGATGTTCTCGCCGATTTAGACGGCGGGTTTACCGGCTGTGTGGCCGTCGTAAATCAGGGAGATGGTCCAGTTGTCGGCGTTCGCGTTGATATTGACGCTTTGCCAATCGAAGAGAGTGTCGACGCCGACCACACACCGGCAGCCGAGGGATTTCGCTCCGAACACGAGGGGTACATGCACGCGTGTGGTCACGACGCTCACGCTACAATCGGGCTGGCCGTGCTCGATCAAATCCTTGAGAGTGACTTCGCGGGGACTCTGAAGGTGTTTTTCCAGCCTGGCGAAGAACAGATCGTTGGTGGCAAGCCAATGGCCAACTCTGGACTCCTCGACGACGTGGAGTACCTCCTCGCGACACACGTCGGCTTGGATCACCCATCCGGAGAAATCGTCGCTGGGATTGAGGGATTTCTCGCGGTGAAACAGTTCCGTGCTGATTTCACGGGCGCGTCCGCTCACGCCGGCGGGAACCCTGACCAGGGTGCCAACACCGTCCAGGCGGCGGCAACAGCGATCCAGAATCTGTACGCGATTCCCCGACACGGTGACGGCGCCACGCGCGTCAACGCCGGCGTGGTTGGTGGGGGGACTGCGACCAATATCATCCCCGAAGAAACGTTCATCGAGGGAGAAATCCGCGGAGAGACGACTGAACTCCGGGATTACATGACTGATCGGTCCGTGCAGGTGCTCGAGGCCGCAGCCAATATGCATGAGGTCTCACTCGACCGGCAGGTTCTCGGCGACGCACCAGGTGCGGTGAGTGATCGTGAGTTGAGAACGATTGTTGCAAGCGTCGCACGCGAGACTGACGGTATCGACTCGGTGATCGAGCGTGATGATCTGGGCGGCAGCGAAGACGCCACCTATCTGATGCGACACGTGCAAGAAACCGGTGGATTCGCAACGTACGTCGGCGTCGGGACTGATCACCCGGGGGGCCACCATACCAGCACGTTTGACGTGGACGAGGCGAGTCTGGCACCTGGAATCGAAACCCTCTCGACGTCTATCCTGCAGATTGCTGCCGAGCAGCCGTGACTCGAGTGGCCACGAGATCCGACGAGACGGCGTCAGTGACTGCGATATAGTCGTCCGGGGGACGGTGTCTTCGGCCTCAAGACTGACCCGACGGAAGTCTCCGTCTGTGGGACGGTGTGTTGCTTATCGAGACAATCTTAATTGACACCGGCGAGATATTCCATAGTGTAACCAACGATCTGAGGTGACAGACGGATAACGGAAACTCACCCCTTATCTGTGGAAGGAAATCAAAGAATCCGGTCAGTACTTCGGGTCGGCACCGGTGGACTCGTAGACCCGGTTGAGGATCGAGTCTCTGCGTCGGCTCCAGTCGTGCATTTCTGCGGGGGTGTCGGGATACGTTTCGTAATGAGACAGGAGTTCGTCGGCCAATTTCTTGGTATCGTATAACGACTTAACCGTCGACCAGTGTCCAAAGCTTTTGATCGCGCTTTTGATCGTGAGTCTGAGCCCGACTGATGTCGACCCTTCGTACAATGCCTCAGCGAGCTTCTCGCCGGGAATTGCGGCCAACAGCCCCATCAGATCATCCACGTCCACAGCCGTCGAGAGGATATTGTATACGTCGAGTGCAGCGTATTTGGCGCCGAACTTGTTCATTACGCGTTCGTTGTACTGCCACAGACTCTGCTCACCCGGACCGCCGTTCGACAGCGCGTCGACAGCCGCCTCAGCCGCGAACGTCGCAGCATACGCGGCACCGGCGATCCCGCCGCCGGTAGTGGGATTCACGTGACCGGCAGCATCACCGACAGCCACGAACCCGGGGGCAACGGCTGAATCGTACGGTCGTCGCGTCGGCAGAGATCCACCCAACTTGTCTTTCACTTCTGCGTTATTGAACTCGGACCGAGTGTCGAGATCGTTGGCGAGGACATCCACAAGCTGCATCGGCTCTTCGTTCATCTGAAAGCCAAGCCCAACGTTGATCCGCGTCGATGTGCGTGGGAAATACCACAGATATCCCGCAGACCGCTGTGTCGGCTTGAACACCAGCGCGTCATCCCACGACACCGGCTCTTCCACTTCGATGACTTCCCGATACGCCGAGCAGAACTGTGAGTATCTCACGTTCGTGTCGAATGTGGTATCAGCGAAGTCGACATCTTCCTGGAGGATCGACAACGCACCCGCTGCATCCATCACCAAATCGGCATCGTATGTGACGGACCGATTATTCTGTGTGGCCTTCAGCCCTGTCACCCGGCCGTCGTCGGTCTGTGTCACCGAAGAAATCACCGTGTCGAAGTGGAATGTGGCGCCCGCCTCACGAGCGCCCTCAATGAGTCGGCGCCCGAACTCCCAGCGATCGATTACGGCCAACTCCCCTGGCACGGGAATCTCGAGGACTGTGTTCTCCTGTGGGATTTCGAACCGGCCGTGGTCGACACCAGTATTCGTGATTGACGGCTCGAGTTGGGATTTTGGGATTGCCTCGGGGAACGAATCGGCTCCCTTCAGAGCGTCGCCACACGCGATGTGTCCTGCCTCTTGCTCGTCTTTCCGTTCAACCACGCAGACATCCATCCCCTCCCCCGCTGCCGTCGCTGCGGCATAACAGCCGGCTGTCCCCGCGCCGGCAACGACAATATCGTACTCATGTCTGCTCATATATACGAAGAGTCCCCGAGTATCAAAACTCTTTATCAACGACTAGAATCTCAGGCTGCCTAGACAACACTCACAGCCGCAGTTATACGCGGAACAGGCGCAATCCCACTTCAGGCCGTGGATACGCGCCGTCACACTCGGAGACAACTGCCAGTTGTGACTGCCCGTTTCGAGTTTCCAATACAACCAGTTACTCGACAGGCCGCCGTATGTAACCGCAGGAACCGGTTG
>JAQCMZ010000224.1 GCA_028274825.1 Haloferacaceae archaeon | reverse complement strand
AAATTCTCTCCCAACGAACTGCTGGGTAAGAATTGGATGGGAGTTCACTCATCGAACAGTTGTCGGTGAAATCCGTGTTGAGCCAAGAGAAATAGCAGTTCAGGGAAAGAAATGATGAATGATCGCGGCACAGGCGACAGCCGTCGCTGGTGGGTGACGGCTGTCGACGGGAAGTGAGGGTTGATTAGCCGAATGAATCCAGCGTCTCATTCCAGAAGGTGCGAACTTTCTGGATAGCACGCGCCACGCCACCCTTGAATCGTCGAGCATCGAGTACAGTTCGTCAGCGACGAGATCAGTAGAATTGATGTTACAAGTGTTCGTTACGTCTTCTGACGGCCTGTCTGCTGAATCAAATTGCACAGACATTATGGGCCGTCACTAGCGGCTCACGCCGTTTTTATATACTCAGAACGCGACAGCGATTATATGGAAATTATTCGCTTTCGGGTGGAATCTGGCGAGCCAAGATGGGGGTATCCCGCCGGATCATCCGTGGCTGACCTGCGAAAAAGGGAACCACAAAACGCGGTTGCAACGATACATGAGGCACTTGGTGCTGAGCGACCACTTTACCACCGGCGTTACGTGACACTTCTGTGTGCAATCGATCTTGAGACGATCGCCTGGTTTGACAACTGTCATCGACACGATGTAACCGATGGGTACGACCCGCACATAGGAGATCTGGCCCCGCGCGAGATGCCGAGCTCGACCACGTCGTTCGCTACTAACGGAACCGAGATCCCACTGTCAGCGATGTTTGACAATGGCCGGCCGGGAGTCAAACTTGGACTGACCGTCGGCGAACAGCCATGGTGGACCCCCTCTGATTGCTGTCTTGTATCTGAGTACCATGAACAATGTGTGAGGGTTGGTTCATGAGTGCGCGCACACTCGCAGTTATTCCTGCCCGTGGTGGTTCGACGCGAATTCAAAATAAAAATATAAAACAGGTTGATGATGTACCGCTGATTGCACACACGATTCAGGATGTCGAGGCAGCGACCGAAATCGACCGGATGATTGTCTCGACGGACGACGAGCAGATAGCAACGATAGCACGAGAGTACGGAGGCAATGTTCCGTTTATGCGTCCGTCTCATCTCGCAACGGATCACGCAGCGACGAGCGGAGCTATTACGCACGCTCTAAAGTGGGCGACCGAACAGTACGGCGAGTTCAAGTATGTCTGTGTGCCACAGGTCACAAGTCCACTCCGCAAACCCGAGGATATCGACGCCTCGCTTAGCCGCCTGCAGGAAACGGGCGCACAGTCTGTCGTATCGGTGTCTGCGTTTCTGGCCCCGCTTCGATGGGCTATCACTGAAGACGAGAACGATCATCTACAACCACAGTTTGAATCTGCCGGACTGTGGGATGACGACTACGTGCGGTCACAGGACATAGACGACTCCCTACATCCAAACGGTGCGATCTTTGCCGCCACGACAGTGGCCTGGAAAAGTTTCGAGTCCTTCTACACCCCCGAAACAGTCGGTTACGAGATGCCCCCCGAGCGCTCATTCGATATCGACGAACCGTGGGAACTGGATCTCGTTCGGAAACTGATTAAACCCTGAACGAGATTTACTTAGTCAGATACGATTCAGCCCGGTTTAGAAAGATTGGTAAGGCAATGTGTGCGACTGAATACATGGGAAACGACCCTGAACCAATTCCGTTGTTCGAAATCGACTGGTCAGAGTCGGATATCGAGGCAGTCACCGACTCTATCCAGCGCGGTGGCTACTGGGCGAAAGGACCGTACGTTGAGGCCTTCGAGGAAGAAATTGAGTCGTATCTCAGTGTCGACCACGCGCTAGTTGTCAACTCCGGCACGACGGCACTTGTTGCAGCACTGGAGGGACTCGGTGTCGGCGAAGGGCATGAGGTCATCGTTCCTTCGTTTACATTCATCGCCACCGCAAATGCCGTCCGGCTTGCCGGCGCGGAGCCGGTTTTTGCTGACATTGAGCGCGAGACCTACGGACTCGATCCCGAGGCCGTCGAGCAGCGAATCACCGACGACACCGCAGCCATCCTGCCTGTTCACTGTTACGGCGCGGCCTGCCGGATTCAAGACTTGGCTGCAGTTGCCAACGAACACGGCGTAGCACTACTTGAAGACGCCGCGGAGGGATTCGGAGCGGAGGCAGACGGCCAGTTGCTCGGCACGATTGGCGATGCCGCGGCACTGAGTTTCTGTCAAAACAAGATTATCCCGACCGGTGAGGGCGGCGCGGTTGTGACTGATGACGACGAGATCGCACACCGGGTGAAGTTGTATCGCTCGCACGGGCGAGCCACGACAGACTACTTCGACAGTGCCTCCTCAGGCGAGTACGTGGCACTTGGCACCAACATCCGGATGTCGGATATGACGGCGGCACTTGGCTGCTCGCAACTTGACCGTGTCGACGATCTGATTGCGGGTCGACAACGCGCCGCCGACATGTACACGGAGAGATTCGCCACAGTCGAGAGCGTCACGCCACATCATGCTCCCGCGGGTGGGACACACGTCCATCAGCTGTACACGGTCGAACTTGCGCCCGAGATCGACCGCGCGCACGTCATTGAGACACTCAATGAACGGGACATCTCGGCGAAGGTGTATTGGGATCCACCAGTTCACCACACAGCCTACTACCGCGAGCGCGAGGAAACCCCGGAGTTACCGGTCACTGATGAGATTGCGGATCGAGTGCTCTCCGTTCCGATGTATCCGAACATCTTAGAGGGCGAAATCGAGCGGGTCGTCGCCGGCGTTGAGACGGCAATCGAGGCGTCCAGCTAGACCACGTCTTCAAGCACAGCGAGCAACTCCGCACGCGACATCGGCTCTTGATCGCCGGAGGTGTACTCCGATTCGACGGGTTGTCCCGACAGCGAGTCACCGATATTGTACGCCGGCACGTCTATCTGGGGCAAGATGGCGAACATCTCGTCGAGTTCCCACGCTGTTCCAACCTCGTCGGCAGAGATCAACTTCTCGTGTGTTCGTTCGGCGGGCCGCGAACCTACCATCTCGATTTCGATCTCGTCGGGGTCATAACCCGACTCCTGTGCGTACTGGTCTATCACCGTGGTCGCAAGGTCACCGACACGGAACGAGGGCATCTTGAAGACGTAGGTTTCGCCACCGACGAGACGGTCGTGGGCGCGCAAAACGAGGTCGATAGCCTCCGAAGTCGGCATCACGAACCGTGTCATCTCGGGGTCAGTCACCGTCACTGGGCCGCCAGTCTCAATCTGCTGTTTGAACAGTGGCACGACAGAGCCCTTCGAGTAGAGGACGTTCCCGAACCGGACACAACCGAACTTCGTCTCCCGCTGGCCCTTGTAGGTGTTGGCCGCAATGACGAGACGTTC
>JAQCMZ010000219.1 GCA_028274825.1 Haloferacaceae archaeon | reverse complement strand
CGGCCTCCTCGGCGACGAGTTCAGCGTCAATATTGATCTCTCCCATGTCATTGACTACGACTGCAATGCGTCGATCGCCGGGATTATTCAACAACCCATTGACAAGCGTCGTTTTGCCCGCACCGAGTGGGCCACTGATAACTGTTATTGGGATTGAATCAGGTTGCTCCACGCCCATACTAACTACATTGCACCTCACTGCTCATCAATCCCCTGTCTACTGGGCCAGTGATCGTGTACTCGCTCGGGGATCTATCGAATACCCCTCAGACTGACTCCCGATGAGTCGACCACGAGCCGCGACACTGTGTCTCCAGTCACCTGTCATATCCCCCTCACGGCGTGTGTAGTCGTATAATCGGGACCGCTCTATATGAGATATTTATTTTTGCCAGCGTCGGCAGCAGCCGCCCTCTGCGTTCATACTCCGTCGAGATCGAAACTGTGTCGTTCCGGTGACGCGTGTTTCAACGAGACTCGGTCACCGACGGACGACGTTGGCTGTCAGATGCGTCTCTCTGGGGTGACTCATGAGGCTTGACAAAGACGAACTCCGGTGGTGCTGTCTCAGCCTCTCGGACTAGAGCCATCGCTTAATCAGGTCTGAGATAGTAACGAATGGTAGAGATGTTTCATATGACTCTGGAACAAGCCTCAGGGTTTAAACCCTGGGGCCGCCGGCAGCTGAATCCCACATTAGAGCCCCGATTGGATTTGACTTGACCTGATTTAAACCTTCATCTCGCACGATGTCAATGCTCGAACAGCAGCGGAAAGTCGCTGAACGTCTCGGCGATAACGGAAATTGCACCGATATCTGGCGGGCGCTCTCGACAGTGCTCCCGGTGGACGCGTACCTGAATATCGGCTATTCACCCCACGGTTGGCCTCACATTCTCGGATCCCCGCAGCGACGGCTGATTGACCGAGTGGCAGAGGACCTACCCGTATCACGACGGCAAGGCGACACTCCCCGACTGATCGATCTTGGGTGTGGTCGTGGAGGCCCCGCAGTCAAGCTGGCAACAACCCACGGGTTCGACGTCACAGGGATCGATTTTCTCCGATCGAATCTCGCCGCTGCAGTCGCACGCGCTGAAAACGACTCTACAGCAGCCTCGTGTGATTTTATCGGGGCTGATATGACCCAAATCCCTGTCACTTCGGAGTGTTTTGCCGCCGCGACGGCCATCGATTCGTTGGTCTACATTCCAGACAAACACGCGGTGTTTCGGGAAATTCAGCGGATCTTAGCACCCGAGGGTGTTTTTGTGGCGACCGACCTCGTCCAGTCACCCAACAGTAGTGCACCAGAATCTGTGATCGCGGACTTTGCCGAGGTCTGGGGTATGGCTCCGGTAGTGGGTTTAGACGAGTACCGGAACGCGATCCGGGCGGCTGGGTTCCGACTGGGTGACTGTGTTGACCTGAGCCCACACGGACTCGACAGACTCCGGAAATGGACGCGACTGTTCCTCGCTGTGACCGACCGGCCGGTCGGGCGAGTTGTGACCCGCTGGCTGGATCACCAGGGAGTAGATCCGTCAATCGTCACACGACAGATCCGTGCGGCTCACCGCGCTCTCCCGGCGCTCAAACACGTCTTGTTGACCATGCATCCGACAGGATCGTCAACTCGATTACAACCGGTGGACCTGCCCAATCAGATACGGTCTCATTGACGACTGTCGAAATGGGTTGAGACGGGATGCATGAGTTAGCCTGACCGTGGTTTTCCTTCTGGCGACACCACTCTCTCGGTGATATTCGATACGAGAGTCACATCACGACCCATTCCGACCGACCGGACACGACACGTTGAGGTGGCTGTCATCACACGGCGACAAAACAGAACCTCCATACTCTCTGAACAGGTCAACAAATATATGACTGTTTCAACCGTCTGTGGCCGGGTCAAACGCCGCCCGCGGGCAGTCACTGTTGCCCTCTCGGTGATCGGGTACGTGGCCGTCGTGGGGGTGTTTGTGAGCCCGACTATCGCAGGATTATTCCCAGATCTGGCGCTCTCGCAGGTCAACGTTCTCTCGAACGCGATCGCCATTGTGAACTCACTCACGATTGTCTCCATCTTGCTCGGCTGGTATTGGATTCGAAACGGTGAGGTTCGCAAGCACGCGACTGCGATGGTGAGTTCGTTCACTCTGATCTTGCTGTTTCTGGGTATGTATCTTCCCAAGGTTGCTGGTGGCGGAACCAAGCGGTTCGTCGGGCCAGACCTCATTACAATCGGATACTTGCTCATGCTCGCAATCCACATTCTCTTGTCGATTCTCGCCGTCCCGGTGGTGTTGTACGCTGTCGTGCTGGGTCTGACTCATTCTCCCCGAGAACTCCGAGAAGAAACCCCACATGCGACCGTCGGCCGGATAGCAGCCGGGACGTGGCTGCTTTCCCTGACACTCGGCGTGGTTACGTATCTGCTCCTCAATCACGTGTACGACTGGACGTACACTGCCGCCGTTATCGCTGTGATCCCGTAGTCTCGGCGTCGCGGAGCCGGCTGATCGCCACTGCCTGGATTCTCCCGACGACAGATTCCGACATCTGTCGATGGTGTTCGTCTCATCACGGCTGATGAGAAAGCTTCTAATAATTCCTTGCCGGAACTCGGCTATGAGCCTATTGCAGTTTCTCGTCCCATTCGAGTGGATTGAGGTCATCGGGCCAATCCTCCCGTTTGCCATCCTGGTTCTCGGAGTGGCGAATCTTGTCACTCGGTATCTCGCGTATCAGACCCACGTTCAACAGGCCAAAACTGCCGACGAGGTTGAGCGCTACTCCCCAAACTCGGTGACGGGTATCGGCCTCGTTTTTCTCTCTCTCGTGTTGACCCCGTACCAGCCCACCGGCGGCACTGTGCTGTCCATCCTGACAATCACAATGCTGATGGCCGATCTTTTTGAGTTTGAGGCTCGTAACGTTGAAGCCCGCAACGAGATGACGGTCGAACGCCCGAAAAGCGCGCTCTTCGCCTCCGTGCTTGTTCTCTTGTATGCAGGGTATTACAGCCTGTTTTTCCTGATTCGCCCGTTCTGGAGACTCGTCGTCTGAGACGAGTTCCTGCGTTCACGGATATTCAAGAGACTGACCATCCCTGTGGCTTTTTTATCTCATCAGTTGCTGCCGCATCAGTGACTCTCGATTAGGGCCGATTTTTGCCCGGAGAGGGCCAGTTCAACGTCGTTACGGCCGCATCTACTCCGCGTCCCGAGTTAGGGGTGGTATTACCCCCGGAATCGGGAATCTCTCATATTGTCTCTCTTCGCCTCTTTTCGCGTTTCTTCGCATCTCACGAGAGCGTCTTGACGACGTCGAACAGAAAGAATACACCGAACCCAGCTAATACGACTGCCGAGCCCGAGGCGACAACTGGCGTGAGTGTTTCTGTGCGACGCTCTCCGGCGACAAGAGCCGCAGGGAACCCGGTAATCCATATGCCAATTCCCAGAAAAAAAGCCACAAGCAGCGCTGGTGACCCGGTGGCGACGACAAACTGGCCGCTCAATCGGGCCCCGACCACCGGAAGTGCCGCAAATACGTCTAACTCTCCTGGTTGGAGTAATCCGACTCCGACGGTTAGCCAAAACAGCACCTGATACGGGTTGGTCAGCGCTAGCAGGAACGCTTTCGTAAATCCGCGACTCTCTTCGTCGACTGACTCGGTATCTGACCGGAACGATGCCTGAGCGCCCTTTGCCGCGCCGTACGCGAAATACAGCATGAGAAGCCCCCCAACCCCGACCATTATTGCCTGCAGGGTGGGAATCCGTTCAACGACAGTAACCACGCCCGCCAGCGCGAGCAGCAAAAACACACCGTCAGCGGTTGCAGCTCCGAGTCCGGCGACGAACCCTGAGAACCAGCCTCGGAGGACTGACTCCTCGGCGATGATGGCGTTCATCGGGCCCGGGGGGGCCGCTAACGCGAGTCCGAAGCACAACCCCGCAAATACGGTGGTGAACAACGACACGACCAGTTCCTACCGTGGCTCGTACAAAAACCCGACGCGTCGCTCATCAACAACAGACCAGCCGAACCCACGCAGTAAATGGAGCGCAGTCACGCGCTTTCCGTCGGTGTCTCATTGTCTAACAGGCGCACCCGAATGGATCTGGCGACGCTTTGTGGGAGACTCTGCTCTCCGTTATCGCTCCAGACAGTGACCATTCCGAACGGTGCAACTCCAGTCACTTCGACAGTCGTCCCGGGGGTGATCCCCGCCTTGGCGAGATACTCGAGTTCTTCCTCGTTACGGTCAGAGACGCGAGCAATCTCGACGTGCTCACCTTGCTCTCGCGTGTCGAGCCGGATCCCCTCTCCTTCCGCAATCGGCTCGAGATCTGCCCCCGGAATCGGATCCCCATGTGGATCCACCGTGGGATCGTCGAGAATTTCTGCCACCCGTTGTTCGAGTTCCTCTGAGATGTGGTGTTCGAGCCGATCTGCCTCGTCGTGAACCTCACTCCAGGCAAAATCGAGATGCTCGGTCAGATACGCCTCCAATAGCCGGTGATGCCGGACTACCTCAAGCGCGACTGTCCTTCCTTCTTCGGTCAGTTCGGTGCCCTTGTACGGCTCTCGGTCGACGAGCCCTCGATCCTCCAACTTGCCGAGCATGTCTGTCACTGTCGGGGGTGTTTTCTCCAGGTATTCAGCGATGTCTGAGGTGGCAACTGGCGGCTCACCGTCTGTCTGGAGGGTGTACACTGCCTTCAAGTAATCCTCCATCACATCGCTAAGCATTCGTCAGTACTATTCACTTGCCGGGCAAATAGGTACCGCTCGGGAGAACCGAACGGATTCGTCTGTTCGCTGGCTCTGACACCAGTCGGCAGAAATCCGATCTCAGTATTCAGCCCGGAACCCGCGACGGTCCCGTGTCGAGTGTGCCCACAGGTGTCACTGCTGTCGTGGCTCAATTGCGTCGATCGGACTGTCTCCGTGGGAAGTTCGTCGAGAGCGAGTCAAGAGTGAATCGAGACTCTCAGACTAGCGATTGGCCGTCGAACTCGGAGGCGTCTCGATCAATCTCGAGGAAATCCAGGATTGTCGGGGCGATATCCAACAGGTCGGCGTCACCGATAGACGCCTCGTCAGTGTCGATGAATAGCGAGGTGTTTTCGAACGAATGCATCCCGTTGCGCGGCCCGGAGGTGAAGACCTCATCTTTCCGCGAGAAGCCGGATTTCAGGTCGTAGCCGTTTTCGGGAATAATCACCAGATCAGGCGCAATATCTGCGTGATCGCCATCAAAGGCGTCTTCTTTTTTTACAACGCGTCGTGCGACCTGTTGACCGTCTGGTGCCTCCATTGTCTCGAGATCAGCCTTGAGTTCGTCCCGGACAGTCTCGTACTCGTCTTGTGGGACACTCCCGTTCGGCTCGCGATCTTCGAGATTCAGATACACCCGGCCGGGAATCAGCGAATACGCCCGCGTGTCACTGGTGATATCGCCAAGTTCTTGCGGCTCATCTTCGTACCCAAGCCATCCGTTACGGCGGAGCCACTCGTTACAGTTCACCTCGTATTCGAGTGTGGTAAAGCCGTGATCGGAAGCAACCATCAGGGTGACATCGTCGGGGATCTCCTCCCGAATCTCACCGATGTAGCCGTCGAGAGTCCGGTAGAAGTCGAGGAACTCCTCGCGGTATTGCCCGTTTTTGTCGTAGTGTTCAAACAGGAAGTGATTCACCCGGTCAGTCGTCATGAACACGCCGAAAAACAGGTCCCAGTCATCAGTCGTCAGATAGTTCATGAACGCCGCGTGACGCCGCTCGAGCGTCCGGTTGGCGTGGTCAATAAATTCTGTTTTGTCGTCTTCGTGACCGAGTCTGGCGTTTGTGTCGATAATGTATTCGTCGGCCTCGAGATGCTCTTGGAAGGCGTCTGGTGTGGCTGCCCGGTCAAGCCCCGGCGAGAGAAACCCTGAGACCATTCGTTGCACGTTCCGCTGTGGCGGGAACGTGACGGGGACGTTCATCACGGTGGCTTCCCTTCCAGCCTCGGTGACTCTGTCCCACAGACGCGGTGCCTGAACGTCTCGCCCCATGGGAACGTATGTGTCATAAGACCCGGTTTCACGATCCTGAAACCCGTACACCCCGGTCTCACCAGGATTCACCCCCGTGGTGAGTGACGGCCAGCACGCGCTCGACTCCGGTGGCACGATACTGTCGATTGCACTCCCGGTCCCCTCCTCCGCGATTGTGGTGAGATTGGGGAACTCCTCCGGGTGATTTTCGATCAGCGAGTACGGGACCCCGTCGATCCCGATAAACGCTACTCGCGGGTTATCGTTACCCTGTAATCGGTCGAACAGACCCATATCTATAGCTAACGGAGCAACCTACAAGTACGTTTTCAGTCGGAGACGAGACGGCTCGACACCGGGTGACGCTGTCGCCGAGACTGCCTGGCGAAACCCTGAGGCTTTTGCTCGGGGCTGTCGTGAGCGACATATGGACACCCGACGTGCACTGCTGATTGATGCGTTCACCACGACACCACTCGAAGGGAACGCAGCCGGGCTGGTTCCTGATGCTGACGGACTCACTCACCAACAGATGCAGACGATAGCCACCGAACTGGGCGCCAGTGAGACGGCGTTTCTCAGCGCTTCGACGACAGCAGACCGTCGGATTCGGTATTTCACGCCAACACAGGAGATAGAACTCTGTGGTCACGCCACAGTCGCCTCTCATGCGTTTCTCCATCAGGAGGGGCACATCGAGACGGGATTACACAGCCTGGAGACGAACACCGGACAGATAGACATCGAGATTGGTGAAGACGACACTGTCTGGATGAGCCAGCACGACCCTGAGGTGAGGGTAATTGACGCGGATCTCGGCCGGTTTGCGACCGCACTGGGAGTCCCACGAGCGACACTCGTCGATGTCGGTGCCGATATTCCAGTCGCCCGTGCAGACACTGGTCTCGCGTGGCTGATGGTCCCGGTGAACTTCTTAGAACACATCGGTAACGCGGACCCGGAGATGAGTGCCATAAAGACACTCTCTGATGAGTATGACGTTGCCGGGGTGTACACATTTACCTTCGACACAGTCGAGACAGCATCAACCCTTCACGCGCGCGCGTTCGCACCTGCCACCGGTGTCCCCGAGGACCCTGTCACGGGGACAGCAAGCGGTGCCTGCGGCGCGTATCTTCGGGAAATCAATGCCTTTGCGGACGCACTCCCTGAGGAGATGCGCTTCGAACAGGGCCATTTCCTCAGCCGAGACGGCCTTGTGAGAGTCGAGATTGGCGACTCGGTTCGCGTTGGCGGTGCCGCCACGATCAGTCTGGACGGGTCAATTAGAGTCCCGACGGGTGAGTCCGACGACATCATTGAGGCTTGAGTCTACACGAGATAGAGTGACTATTATCTCGCTTGCTGGATTCTGAAAGGATCTTTGGGGGCTATTGACCGTCGCCCGTCGACAATCCCGGTCAGATGGTCCTGCACTCGTGGCGGTCGAAGGGTAGACGCCGGTTGTCGGCGCTCACCCATCACGGCTGGCAACTCACGGAAAAACGAGGAGAAACGAGGAGAAACGAGGAGAAAGCCCCGCTGATAGGGGGGAGGAGGTCAACCAACCCGTGTGGCTGGTCGCATCTCTTGTGGCATCTCACCGGGTGCTGGTTCATAGCCGAACAGACCCGTTCGCTCTGTTCACTCGAGAGCCGGCCCACTCTCGGCGACTCGGGCACGGCTCGTCGTAATGGGTGAGACAGCTCGAATGCAGGCCATCGGCAATTACGTGTCACTCGGTGAGAAATGCAACTGTGAGGTTCGCTCGGAATGTTTTAGACGGGCTACGGATTACACTTGAGATATGAATGACGGGCCTGAGTTGATAATCACTGAGAAGAACAACGCTGCCCGCCGGATCGCAGAGATCCTCAGCGACGACAGCCACGAGAGTGACCGTGTCAACGATACCAACGTCTATTCATGGGGCGGAACGCAGTGTATTGGACTGTCCGGTCACGTAGTAGAGGTAGACTTTCCGGATGAATACAACGACTGGCGAGACGTCGAACCCGTCGAATTGATCGATGCACCGGTGATCACAGAGCCCAGCCAGAAGGGGATCGTCGCGGCCGTTCGCAAGCTTGCGAGTGAGGCTTCTCAGGTGATCATCGCGACCGACTACGACCGCGAGGGAGAACTCATCGGTAAAGAGGCGCACGAACTGGTTCGTGAGGTAAACGAAACGGTGCCGATCGACCGGGTGCGCTTTTCTTCGATCACTGATAGAGAGGTGACCGAGGCGTTTCAGAACCCCGACGACCTGGACTTCCAACTGGCGGCCGCCGGCAAGGCCCGCCAGACGATCGATCTCATGTGGGGAGCGACGCTCACGCGATTCCTC
>JAQCMZ010000409.1 GCA_028274825.1 Haloferacaceae archaeon | reverse complement strand
ATTTCGGTAGACAGTTCTGAACGTGCACCGAGCCCGTTCCAAGTGTAGCTGGAGACTGCAAGCTGCATCCAACCTCTGCGGTTGTCAGCAACTGCTGAGACAGGTCACAGATCGACTAAGACCCCGCGAAATCCGGACACCGCTGGTGGTCATCTCGTTTCGATTGCGTCTTTCCATTCGCCGATTCCTGACGGGTCGAGATGAAGATGGACATCGCCCACGTCTTCTTGTTCGCGGAGTTGCTCAATGATCCGTGTTTCAAGCCCGTGCGCTTCCTCCAGTGTCAGTTCTCCATCGACCTCGATGTGGACTTCAACCTCGACGTCGGTCCCGTCGTAATATACCGCCAAATCGTGGATTCCTTCGACCCCTGGCTTGGACTTGAGTGCGGACGCGACTGCCCGACGCTCGTCCTCTGATGGGGACGCCCCGACGACGTACGGAATATTCTCCGAGGCGATCTCGAGTCCTTGGTACACGACCAGAAGACTCACAATCGCACCCGCGAGCGGGTCAAGTACGGGGATATCGACTAACACGCCAGTTACGCCGACGACAGCGGCCGCAGAGGTGTACATATCGTTCAGACAGTCGTGCGCGAGAGCCGTCAGAGCTGTCGACTCGAGATCAGCGTTGACGTATTCGGTGTATCTGTAGACGAGATACATATCCACCATCGCGAACGACAGCGCCCCTATTAGGTACCAACTGAACACTACGTCCACTCCCGTCCGCAGATCCGAGACAGATGTGAACAGGAGCCGCCCGCCTAGCAGTATGATTACTACAGCGACAAACAGCGCTGTGAGCGGTTCGATTCGCTGGTGACCATGTGGATGAGTCTCGTCTGGACCCTCGTACTGTTTGTCACCGTACCCGAGGACGACTACGCTGGCGACCAAATCAGCAACAGAGTGGGCCGCATCGGCCAGCAACGCGACGCTCCCAAACAGAAGTCCTGCGGCCCCCTCGACGGCGATTTTCACCACGTTGCCCGCGACATTGACAACTGCGGCCCGGCGGAACGCACGTCGGTCTCCGCTCATAATTACTAATCCAATGCGCGTGCTTAACAGTCATTTGGAAGCCAGGCCTCAGAACGTTCCTGAACACTGTTATGTGTCAAGCAGCCGAGCGACTAGGTATCGGAGATTAGTGTGCTGTTGAGGGTTCGTAGACGGGGTTTTCCAGGCTACTGTGTGACCTGCCGTTCGTGGGATAGCAGCCGAATCTGCCGATAACCCACGCATGCTGGGTTCGAAGTTGGATTACTCAGTGGTCGTATCACAGTAAACTCAATTGTGACTATTCTGAGGCTGGTGACAGTAGTTTGATAGTACAGTCACTCTACACCGGAAATCACACCAACCCAACAGTCACTGGTATCCAAGATCCTCCAGATGAGCGACCGTCTCATCGTCAACCTCGATCTCTGGGGAGTGAGTCACTGGCTGCGCCTCGAGACACCTCTGAACGTGGCTGTCAAGTTGCTCGGCCAGCTGCTCGCGGTGATCCGGGTCGTGGAGTGGGATCTCTTCCGGGAGCCGCATCAGCAGTTCGGTCGTTCCCAGTAGATACGCGGCAACCGACTGACGCCCTTCTTCATCAGCGAAGTCACCCGGCCCGAACTCAACCAGTTGCTTCTGGCAGAACTTCTGCTCGTCGTCTCTGACCGATCGATACACCAGGTTTCCCCCGTGTATGCGACTTGTCGAGTAGGCTCGTGACTTCGCAGGCTGATCATCGTCTAACTGGTCCCACAGCGATCTGCCTTGCACTCCCGCCGGAATCTCGATGTTGGCCGCCTGGTAGATCGTTGGTAGCAGATCGAGCAACTCTACGAGTCCAGTATACTGGTCCGTCGTGGGGAGGTCATTCAGTCCGGGCTTGACGAGAAGGGGAACATGGATCAGCTCATCATAAGGATAGACAGTCTGATGCCCGACGAATGCAGAGCGGTCAAACAATCCATAATAGCGCTGGACTTGCTCAGGTACCAACGCCCGAGCTGCTTTGTCGGACAGTCCTTCACCGTGTTCTACCCGAGCGTGTTCATCGAACAGTTCACCGTGGTCGGCCGTCGCGATCAGCTGCGTCTGGTCATAGATACCGAGTTGCTCGAGTGTCTCGACGACGGCCCCCAGATGGCGGTCTGTCTCGCTAACGACGGTATTGTACCGCGAACGAACATCCTCGCTGCGGTCGGTGGATAGTTGGCGCATCCACTCTTGAGTCCCCGTGGTGTCACCCAGATTCTTGTGTGGCTTCGATGGAGATTCAACTTCTGGATCGTCAGGTGTGAGAAACGGGTGATGAGTACCCATCGCCCAGATGACGGCAAAAAATCCGCCATCGCGAGCCTTCAGCCAGGGTACCAGGCGATTGGTGAGTCGGTCCATAATATCTGGCCGGAGTCCGTTGTCCCCGTCGCCAATGTGATAGAAATCATCGAACTCCTGTGCGAATCCACGCTCCGGCGAGACGCCGAGAGTCGTCGAAAAACAGGCAGTCGTGACCGGTGTCTCCGCGAATCCGTCGGCGAGATGTGGATGGGCGGGATCGAGCCCCTGGTCGAACTGCTGGCTATCGTGGGTTTCCGGGTACAGCCCGGTGAAAATCGACCCTGCTGATGGGTAGGTCCAAATCGCCTGGGAAAATGCCTGGGCAAAGTCGATTCCTTCGGCAGCGAATCGATCCATCGTTGGGGTGGATGCTGATCCACCGTGACAGCCGAGCGCGTCGTATCGCAGACTGTCCATCACGTACAGGATTCCTCTGAACGAATCCTCTGACATTAATCATCAACAGTAGTGCTTCAGTGTGAATATCCCTTTTGATTGACAGCAAAGAGGTGCATTCAGCAGCGGTGAGACGGTCGTCTCTCAACGGTATTCCGCCACCGGGTTACTGGGTTTAGGGAATACTGAGTATCGCGCTCACTAACTACATCCCCGATACGTCTGCTCTATTGAATAGCGATCTAATCGGCTGATATCACGGGTTAGAAGGGTGAAGTCAAGGAATTCGACTCTGTCCATGGAGATCGATCTCCCCGAC
>JAQCMZ010000205.1 GCA_028274825.1 Haloferacaceae archaeon | reverse complement strand
CAGTTACACCGGGGCGCGTCTCGTATTTGACAAGGATGTATTCCCATGCTTTGGGTGTTCCTTGTGGTTCGCGCCTTTCGACAGGCGAACGCGGTTGTTCTTGTCGTCGTGTGTGATGCCGTTCTGTTTCCACGTCACGGTGGAGCGCGGGTGTTCTTCGTGGACGCGACGGCCCTGTTGGTCGGAGTAGTTTTTCTTGCGGTAGCCGGGCGGATTCGCTCGGTCGTCTGACTTCCTCTTTCGGTCCCACGAGTTGAAGACTTCAGCGAGTTCCTCCAGAACGCGCTGTGCTCAACAATCGGAGATTGTTGGCATCACGAGAATCAGGGATTTTCGAACGAACTGGGAATGGAGTCGCTTGTATTTGGGGTGAGTCTTCAACTCCTCTGTGAGGGCGCCGTGGTCAGGAATCTCACCGGGGTCTTCCCACTCTTGTCGGGAGTGGTAGTTAGCGACGTTCCAGAGCTTGCTGGCCGACCATCCATGCCGGTTGAGCGGTTCCTCTACCTGTCCGTGGTTGAGGATTTTCGCTCGGTGAGTACGGTGTACCTCCAGCATCTTGACCGCCTGTATAAGCACTTATATTTGCTTTTTTGTAACGGTTCGGTTTGAGAGCGGTGGAATATCCGGCCTTGCTATCGACGGTGGATTGTAGAGGAGTTGTCGGATTCATGCCGCGCCTCAAGACGCGGGTATTCTCCTCGATTCTGTATAAGATAATCAAAGAAATCGGGCGATTCCGACGGCCTCGGCCAGAGGGATGCCGGCGATTACCGAGCCGATCAAATATCCCCCGATAGCGCCACCGTTCAGCAGTGGAAGCCCGGCATGCGCCTCACCGCGGAGCACCCACCGCAGCAGAACGAGTAATCCAAGGATCGTGCCGATCATCGCGCCGAGTGCCGGCCCATTGATGCCGAGTCCTGGCAGGTCAAGAAGGGGGGCTGAGGAGAAAAACGCCGCGCTCGCGACGAGAACCGCCGGAATAACAGCATCACCCAACCCAATGAAGAATGCGTCTCTGTCGATTCCATCGTCAGAATCCGGATTGGAGTCTGGAGGTGTGGTATTGCCACCGTCGCCAGTATCGTCGGCCCGCGAGCCATCGGGAACGGGATTTTGCGAGTCGTTACGGACATCAGCGGGGGCAATCTCATTACCGGAATCTGGAGGAGGAGTCTCAGACTCGTCTCCGTCGTCCTCCTGGACGCCGGCAGCCCCGGAGAAATCGTCGCTCCGCAGTGAGTATCCGATCGAGAGTGGAATCACCAGGATCACGGGAATTTTCAGATCCATTACACCCTCCGCTAGCGAGAGCATATGTTCAGTCCCGTACACGGAGATTGCGTCATACACCGCTAACACTGTCAACAGGATCAGTGCTGGCAAAAGCCCGAAGCTGATACCGAAGAGTCCAGCGGCGGCGGCTCCCATCAACACTCCCGCGGTGTCAATGACGTACCACTCCGGATACAGCAGGAGTGAGACAGACACGCTGGCTGCCAAGAGGACCGCAATCACGGGCGGCAACAGCGCCCCGAACACGTACCACGAGAGCAGTCCGGACGTAGCGATGATGACGTACCGGACCGCTTGATCAAACTTGTATTTGAACGCTGCGAGCATGAATCCCGTGGCAACGAGTATTCCCCCGAGATACACGACACTCAGCGTTGGATCCTGCGGGTTTTCGACAGGCTGGTATCCCTGCTCGAAGAAGATAGGAACCAGCGCTAACGCCCCAAGTTGGACGACCACGAAGAGACCAATAGCGAAGACGACACCCCAGGCTGCGCGGGAATTCATGTCAGCATATCGGGGAACCGGGCCCTTAGTGTCTTGTTTTCTCGGATGTCAGCAGGACACTCTCTCTTCCGTTTGACTTCCTCTCACCCCTGAACGGGTGGGCTTTTGCTATCCATCTATCAGCTCGTACAACGCGTGGATTCAGCATTAATCATTTAGTATAGAGTGTCTCGCCGACGAACCGAGAGAGAGTCAAATTTCCCGATGGAGAGACAGCCGCGTACGGCGACTCGACGGGCCCAAACACGTCGACGACCGTTCCGACTGTGTCGAGTGATTCGCTGATTGCGTCGGCGCCGATTCTCGGGGTTCCGTCCGTCCGGACGATCACTAATCCACTCGCCGTTCGGACCGCCGTTCCAAGCCGCTTCACGACGTGTCCCGGAGTAGATTGACGTATGCGGCAGCTGCCTGCACGAGGTCAGGTTTCGTTGCGTCGTCAACGCCGTGGGCGAGAACGCGCCCGCGGGGATTGTACTCTCGAGGGTAGATCGCGTCTCGCTCGATTGTTGCATCGTATCCAACCTGGCCGATTGCCTCAGCAATCTCGTCGACGGTGGGCTCTTTGACCGATTGGTCGAGATTCACTCGGCGCCCCTCTGAGCGACTTCGGTCAGCGTCGAGATACGCAGGCCAGATGACTCGCTCAACCATACTGAATCGGCGGACGCACGCCCTAAGGCCGTTTCGACTACGACCCGTGGCAGCCAGCAGTGTCAACAGTATGACCTATCGATAGTCCAGAGATGTCACGAGGAGGTGGTATCAGAGCTCTGCTAGTGATTACTGCGAGTCGTCACCGCCGCGATGAATTGTCCTGGTCATGAGATCTGCTGAACCAGTGTCTTTCGACACCGTCGATGAGACTATTTGGGGTGATCAGTTCGAGAGTTAGTTGTGCGTCCGGTCGAACAGTGGAGAACAGCGAACAGCCAGGAAATAACAACTAGTAACGGCGAATCGTGACGAGCGTCGCCACGAGCATCGCTATCAGTGCGGCGCCGGCGCCAAAGCCGGGTGTGGAGTCATCGACACCAGACGAGTCGGTGGGTACTGAAGGAGTCGGTGTTTCGGGTTTTTGATCGTCTTGAGCTTGGGTTTCAGAGATGACTGTAATATCAGAGCGGGGGACATAGGCGTCTGAAGAGTAGAGTTCGGGATGGAGTTGCCCGGTGGCGTTATGTGTCGTGATGACGACACTCCGGGGTGCTGGCTGATTGAGGAAATTCACTTCGAGTTCGACGGTGTTTCGTTCCCGTCCAGCGGTCGTGCTGGCGTACGGTTCCGTCTCGATCATCGCCTCACCTCCTCCAGTGACGATCAAATACTCGGGATCTAACTCGAGGATTACCTCGGGAGAAAGTTGCACGTATCCGTCGGCTTTGTCCGCGGCGATATTGTCACCGCCGGCGACAGCCACCATTGCCGTGATGAACGTGTTTCCACCGACGACGAACGGGTTCTCACCGTTCTGTCCTCCCAGTGAGTACAGCACTCGGGGCTTGTCATCGACTCCAGCGACTGTCTCGGAGACAGCCTCAACATTGGCCCCCATCCACGCGTTAGTCTCAGCAGCCGCTTTGCAGTTATCGGTCAGTTGGCCGGTGATTCGTGTCTGCGCACGGATATCGGCAATCTCGGCAGCAGCTTCGTAGTGATACACTGTCAGCCCCGCGCTACGGAGCCCCTCGATCTGGCCTGCACTGGCGTTAGGCGCCAGAACCAGGTCTGGTTCGGTTGCTGTGACCCGCTCGACACTGACACCGAGGTCTGCAGAAACCGTACTCTTGTTGTCGGCACCGTCAAGATACGACGCGAATTCGGTGACGCCCACGACTTGATCTCTCGCGTCTAGTTCCCACATGATTTGAGCAGCCGAGGGATTAGTAGTTGTGACCCGGTCTGGTGGCTCCTCCAGAGTGATTTCCTCACCGGTTGCGTCTACCACCGTGACGGGAAACTCACACGGTTCGTATGTTGCATCATGGCCATCGGCGGCAGCAGGCGCGACACCGGCGATCGATATCAACAGCAGTACTGCGACACCGACACTCGACAGATTGTGCATTGCTTCTACACTCGCCGTGTATTCAATAAAACCTTAACCACTTCAATTCGAATTGAACTAGCAATGATGATATTCCGGCGAACGGCCGTCTGGTCAACAGGGTTGATTGCCCTGTTAGTCAGTGTCGTGACCGTCAGTGCCGGAATTGGCCCGGTATGGATCCCGCCGACCGAGGTCACGAAAGTACTATTAAACGCAATCTCGGTCCCTGCGGGCATTAAGACGGTGACGTGGAGCGGCAGCGGAACGCTGACACTGCCCGGTATCGAGATACTTACACGCTCTCTGTTTGCCTTTCAGACGGACAGTCTTCACACACAGATCGTGATGCAGATCCGGCTCCCACGGATCTTGTTGGCAGCAATTGTCGGCTTCGCGCTGGCGGCTGCAGGAACCGTGATGCAGGGGTTGTTCCGGAATCCGATGGCAGACCCTTCGATTATTGGTGTCTCTTCGGGAGCGGCTGTCGGTGCAGTCGCGTTCATTGTTTTTCCCGCTGCAGTTCCTGGCGGAATTGGACTCACCACTGCCGCCTTTCTCGGGGCTGTCGGGGCAGCGTTCCTCGTCTACGTGATCGCCACGCGAAACGGCAGAACGCCCGTGGCGACACTTCTGTTGGCCGGCGTGGCTGTCCAGACGTTTCTGGGGGCTGTTATCTCGTATCTGCAACTCCAGGCTGGGGAGTCGCTGAGAACTGTCGTCGCCTGGCTGATGGGCCACCTCGCGAACGCAACGTGGGGTGATGTGGGAGTCACCGCCCTGCTGGTCCCGCCATTATTCGTGATTCTCTTGGCATACACTCGCGATCTGAACGTTCTGTTGTTGGGTGAAGAGGAAGCTCGCGGATTAGGGGTCTCAGTCGTGCGGACGAAGCGGATTCTCCTGACCGTGTCGAGTCTGATCACCGCCGCTGGCGTGGCTGTCGCCGGGATTATTGGGTTCGTCGGGCTTGTGGTCCCGCATATGCTCCGTCTCATCGTCGGTCCCGACCACAGGATTCTGCTCCCGACGGCCGCACTCGCTGGCGGGTCATTTCTCGTGGCGGCGGACACACTCGCTCGAGCAGGGAGTACTGAGGTGCCTGTCGGGATCGTCACTGCTGCGGTGGGTGCCCCGTTTTTCCTGTATTTACTCCGCAAGCGCGAGGTACACGAACTGTGAGCGATCCGGAGACGGCTGGTTCGGGGGCGATATCGGTCGAAGAATCCCGGCGCGAGCAGAGTCGGGCCCCCGGCTCGCCGGGAGACGGAGAGCGCGAGCCGATGGTGGTTGCAGAGGGGGTCGGAGTATCACTCGGCGGGCAACGCATTCTCGAATCCGTTGATTTGAGAGCTGGGCGGGGAACAGTGACCGGCCTGGTCGGACCGAACGGCGCAGGAAAAACGACACTACTCCGGGCACTGCAAGCGGGGATCGAGCCTGATGACGGCACCATCAGAGTGGCCGACGAGCGACTGCAAGAGTTATCCACCCAGCGCGCAGCTCGACTCGTCGCGAGTGTCCCGCAGGAGACGGCACTGTCGTTTGATTTTAGCGTGAAAGAGACAATCGAAATGGGACGGACGCCTCACCTCTCGCGGTTCGACACCCCCGGACAAGAAGATCGTGTGGCAGTCGAAGAGGCTATGCAGCAAACGCAACTAACACAGTTTGCCGACCGATCGATACAGACAGTGTCAGGCGGAGAGCGACAGAGAGTCCTTCTCGCGCGAGCGCTCGCACAGGAAACGCCCGTCCTCCTACTAGACGAGCCGACCGCCAGTCTCGATATTTCACACGCAGTGGAGACGTTAGAATTACTGCGAGAACTCGTCGGTGACGGTAAAACAGCGGTGGCTGCGATCCACGATCTCGATTTGGCAGCGCGATTCTGTGACCGGCTCGTCCTGATTGCGGGCGGGCAGGTGCGTGCGGCCGGGCTGCCGGGAGAAGTGCTCGATCGAGACACCCTGCGCGATGCATTCGGCGCTGAAGCCATCGTCACAGATGACCCAGTCACGGGGGCGCCACGCGTGACCACGCTCCCGAGTCGTGGCGAGACCGGCGAGCGAGTTCACCTCATCGGGCGAGGCGAAAAGACAGCAAAAGTGGTAGCGACTCTCGTCACTGCTGGTCACGAGGTGACGATTGGCCCGGTTCCTGACGGAGATATCGCCGCCACGACGGCCACAGGATTCGACTGTGAGACTGTAACAGCGCCACCGTTCTCGACCGTCGATCCTGCACTCGTCGACCGCGCCACCACACTGGCAGCTGCGGCTGATGTCGCCGTGCGCGTCGGCCCAGAGATGAATCAGAGTGAGGCCGTTCTGCGAGCCACCGACCGAGTCGTATGCGTCGGTGAACTCACGGAATCGGGTGAATCGACACACCCAGCAGCGACAGTCGACAACCTATCTGAGGTCATTACCGAGAATTCGTCATGATCGTCCGTACGGGAGCCGCGCAGCCGGCTGAGTGGGACGACGAGGGTCATCACATTCTATCTGGTGGCGTAGTCTGTGATGACGGGGTTGGTTTCTCTCCGTCTGTACGGGTCCGGTACGCATTGAGTAGCTCCTCAAGCATCATCGCATGTGGGTGACCGGGCCCGTAATGATGGTCGATGAAATCCTCGGCGTCACTTATTCTCCCGCGGTGAGCGTACTTTCGGACGATCACGACC
>JAQCMZ010000203.1 GCA_028274825.1 Haloferacaceae archaeon | reverse complement strand
GAGCGCGATACTCACAGACACCCGGGTCACTATCACTGACCCACAGGGAACTTCAGTCTCCGAATAGGGAGGAGAGTAACGCTCACCAGTCGTTTGACATCCTCCCCGCGCGTCGGCGAGGATTCCCACGGCACTGGGCCGCTGATGTGGGATAGTGTGGGTTGTCGCCCTCCGACGTGGAACGCGACTAACTGTGCCATGCAGCCGGGACTCCTCTCCTCGGCACGAGGACTCGGAGTTACGGTCGCTGACTCCGCTCCGAGTTCTAGCACAGAACGGGTGTTTCTGCCTGCAGTCAGACCATCCCGATAGTGGCCGATCACACGGGCGGGCAGACCGCCTCGGTTATTATTTTATATTTTTTCCGATTGATTCAAATCTGTCGTCTGCGACTGAATTCTCACGAGAGTCGGATTCATCCCCGCCGACAGGCGGGGCTTTCTCCTCGATTCTTCCTAACAGGGAGAATACAAAGCCGAACAGGCTGGCATCGTCGTTGAGACTGTCGAGCCAGCATACACGAGTCAACACTGCTCGAAATGTGGGTGGACGCTCGAAGAAACCCGTGACGGCCAGCAGTTCGACTGCTTGGATTGCGGGGACACGGCGAACGCGGATTATACTGCGGCGAAGAACGTGGCACGGAAGCTATCGGTGACACTCCAGCAGGGCCAGAAGTCCGTTGCTGGAGGGGCGGTCTGTCAGTCTGCCCTGAACTCGGGGATTGTGATTGTGAATGCTACTCGAGTGGCATCCGATACGGTCGTCTCGGTAGAACGAGAGTCCACCGACAAGCCCACGGCTTCAGCCGTGGGTAGCTGACTGGCAGGCTCTCACCCGTTCTCAAAAAGTGATAGACTGAATCGCCTCGAAGTCACGTGGTTCGAGAATCGGCGATTTTCGGTATCATAGAACTCGCAGAGCCACGATCCCCTCAACTGAGTCGCCTCTCACCGGCCCACATTCGTTGTCGCAAGGTTCCGGCAATAGATATATACATGCATATTTACCTGTATATAGTGACAGATGAAATCAGTAACACACGATCCGAGAGAACTGACGTGTCACAAGTGTGATAGCAGTATTGAGGCCATTGAGAGCAGTGGTGGCACAAGTATCGGGCTTTTCACCGAGAAGTATGAGTGTCAAAATGATGGGTGCGATGCAACGGGGAGTATCTCTGGCGACGTATCAAAGCCAGCGAGAAAGTGGCAGAAAGACGGGTCTCTGTTCGGCTGAGACTCCCCTTCCCACCGATCGCAACACGTTCACAAAGAGTAACCACAAGGCGGCAGTAACGCTGCGCGTGACGATGACTGAAACCGTGGGCTTCCCGCTGTTGCCAGTATCACAGCCGAGAGAGCCCTCGCACCGGCTGTGAATGGGCGCTGTGACTGCGTTCTCTGTGACTGACCCATTCACCGTCGCCAACTCTCAGTTCGACAGTATTTTTCTAAGTTGAATTTTGCCTGTGAGATCAGCTGCACTCATATTCGCTGGCTTGACACCGATTTTTACTGAATACCAGTGACACCTGCTATCACTCGCAAACAGATTGAATCTATTCCGCAAACAACTGACTCTGACCGCAGCACTCATCCCACCCAAAACGGCGTTTCAGCCGCTGAATTCGACTTCGTGCAGCCAGATGGCTCGTGAAGGTAGTTCCCAACATGGACAGACGACTGGCAGACGGTATCCACGACTCAACAGTCAAGAGAACCCGTGACATCTTCCCCGATGTGAACGACGGGGGTTTCTGCTGGTTCATCGATGAGAGAGCTCCTACCGACAGCAGGCAGACAGTGTCTTCACCTGCACCGGACAACGGTTTTTGTGAGGTGAGCCGCTGACGAGTGCATGGGCACCCGTGTTGAGCCAGTGGTTCTGGCAACCGAGGCAGCCAGAGACCAGCTCGAAACCCACAATATGGTGTACGTGTTCAAGCAGTCTAACCGCACGACTGGGCAGACGCAGTATCGGGACACGCGCGCTGGCACCGACCAGGGGACAGTCAAGATCACACGCCCAACCGGGGTAATCTTGCCAACGGCCCCGTCACTCAATGCGTATCAGTCGTTTTCTGGATTCGACTCGGTCCACAGCTGGCGTGATGCAATTGCTGATGTGCACGGTGACTTGTCGGCTGGATATATCTACTCCGTGAGGCTTCTGGACAAAGACGAGTAACAACCGATCCACCCTATGAGTGGAACTGATAGAACTCTTCGTTCGAGTCGAAGTTGTTGTTGTCTTCGATCGTCACTCACCCTCCGAACCGGTATTTTCGCCAGCATTTCTTGCCGTCGATGAGCACGGGGGGCTTTCTCCACGGTCTGGGGGCATATGGACCACCCCGTCCTGTGATTGAGGCCGCTCACCAGGCGGGCAACCGTGCCACAGTTTATCGCCGTCATCAGTCACCGCTCTAGCATCACACTCGTTACACACCTCACTTGGATACACTGATTTGCGAACGTCTCCACCGCAGAGAGGGCAGTCCGTTGACTCGCTCATGATTCCTGTCTAGCTGTTACCCTCATCAATCTCAGGTCCAGCGGTTGCTGGTGATGACCTTTCCGAGAGACTGACACGGACAATTTGTGAGGAGCCGAAACGTGACTCACGATTTGCCTTGCAGTAAGGGTGTCATAGAACAGTTGGCATGGGTTTCTGATATCGGTCGAGAGGACTGCTATTGCTGCTTTTGAATGGCGGCACCATGTTCTCTCTCTCAGACGCCGGGGTTCTGGAAGCTCCTGAGGTGTGTGAATCGTTCTATGGCACCCTGTTGCAGTATCAACGAATAGCCCGGTCATCTCCTGGGCAACGTGAGAGTCTAGTCTCAAATCTCAGAAGTAACTGCCCACCTGCAGCGGAATAGAGGACAGATGCAAAACTCACAATTTGACTGAACGGACTATCTCCACAGTTTCGTCCGCAATCCCGTCAAGCTCCACAGCAGAAATCGAATCAGTGCGTTCCTCGCCTGGCTCCGTGAAATAGAGGACGAGTTGGGCGTCACGAGTCGGGTCTGCCTGGTGGAGAGCGGCGGCGTACGCCCGCAGTTGTGGCCAGTAATACTCCGCGAGTTCGTCAGCCGACGTGCCGGTCATACTGTTGGTTTTGTAGTCGATAACGTGGAACGTCTCAGGGGTGACCGTCAGCCGGTCGATATCCCCGACGATCTGGATGTCGTCGAACCGTGCTGCAACCGGTCGTTCGTCGAACGCGAGAGAATGATCGAGGTCATCCTCGTATCCGTCAACGAAGGCAATCGCCCGACGAGCGTGCGTCTGGATCCGTTCAAGATCGGCATCTGCGAGCACTTCATCCTCCTGGTCGGCAATATCGTGGGCAAACTCGCTCCAACGGTCGGGGTTCGGGCGGCGCTCACAGAGCCGGTGGACGATCGTTCCGAGCACTCCACGGTCGAGATCCAGGTCCAGGTCCCCCCCAGATTCCCCGTCCTGGTGGTTTCTCCCCGTACCAGTGTCGTGACCAGCTTCGCCGTTCGCGACGATATTCGGGAGACTCGAGGCGGTAGTGACCTGTTGTGTCTCTTGCACGTCGATATCGGAGACATCTAAATCGAGCGAAGGGGCCTTCTGGGGAGGATCCGCCTGCCAATCCGATTTTGAACGCTCCGGCCGGGTGACGCGACACGTACTGTGCGGGAGCGTCGCGTCCCAGACGCCGGCCTCGCGAAGTGCACGGGGGGTTGCCTCGCTGTCCAGAAGCGCGGGCTGTGTCCAGTCGCGCCACCGCATTGCTCCGCTCTCGCCCGGATCTGCAAGGGGGAATTCGCCGTCAGTCTCATCGAACTCGTGGATGCCACTCAAGAGGAGGTGGTCACGGGTTCTCGTGGTGGCGACGTAGAGGAGTCGTTTGAGTTCGGCCCGTTCGTAGGCTTCGACTCGATCGCGGGTAACCTGGCGGACGAGTGTGTCCTCGGTGACGAACGCCTCCTCGTGTGAAGGAGACTTGATCCCGAGGACTGGCTCGCGGTCCGACCCCTCCTGGAGTGACAGTTCGTCGAGATAGACCCGTCCGTCGCTGTCGACGTCTGCCCGGAAATTGAACTGGGTCCCCAACTCCGGGACGACGACAATCGGAAATTCCAGCCCCTTCGCGGAGTGTATCGTCCGGATCTCGACCCCGTCAGTATCTTCGGGGATCGTCGCTTCGTCGGCGTTAGACTCGAGATCGCGGCGACGGTCGAGACGAGACATCATCCCTGCGGCGGTCTTGACGCCCGCCTCCTCCCAGGCTCGCAGTTGTTCGCGGAACCGATTGACGTTGACCGCTGCCTGTCGGGGGCGTTCGTCACCCGCGATACTGGCGATGAATCCAGTATCGTCGACGACTCGGGAGACGAGTGTGCCCCAGTGGGTTGCCGACTCTGCGCCGGGGTCGGGACCGGCCCCCGCGAGGCGACGCCACGCCTCGAGACAGTCAACCGCGTCACCCAGGTCACCGTCGGCGGTAGCGAGCCCGTCCCAGAGGTGATCGGCACCGAGACGGAGCCGAGCAATGTCGTCGTCGGGGATCCCGAACAACGGCGACCGGAGGACGCCGAACAACGCTCGCTCGTCGCGGGGATTTGCGAGGACGCGGAGCAGATTCGTGAGCGCGGTCACCTCCGGTGTGTCGTAAAAGCCCGTGCCGCTGACGACCGTGTAGGGGACATCGACCGCGTCGAGAGCCCGCTCGTAAGCCTTCAGCCGGGTCCGTGACCGGAGCAAAATCGCGGCATCTTCCGAGTTCGCCTCCCTGTAGGTATCGTCGTCCTCGTCGTACACATCCGGCGGGTCGTCGAACAGCCGGGTGAGTCGGGCAGCGATCGCGTGTGCTTCTCGCTCACCGGACTCCACAAACTCCGGCGTCTCCTCCAGATACCCGGGCCCGTGCAACTCGGGATAGTCATCATCAGGGATACAGAGATACTCGCATGTCCCCGTGACCGCTTGCCCGGCCTGGCGTCGGGTCGTGAGATCTTGCGAAGTTGCCTCATAATCCGCGCGGTCGTCCCCTGGCGACTCGAACAGTTGATCGAAGAGGTCGTTGACGAACACCACCGTCTCGTCGGTCGTTCGGAAGTTCCCCGTCAGATCGCGGCTCGTCTCCACCGTCTCGGGGTTGGCGGTCGCCAACTCCTGGCGAGCAGTCGCGAATGTGGTGACGTCTGCGCCCCGGAACCGGTAGATAGACTGTTTCTCGTCGCCGACGAGAAAGACGTTTTGCGCGTCGTATGTCTCGGGGTCATCGCCGGTCAGAAGCTTCACGAGCCGCCACTGTCGGCGATCAGTGTCTTGCACCTCGTCCATCATGACGTACTCGAACTGCTCGCGCAGCCGGGTCCCCACCCGGGGATTGTCCTCCAGAACCTGGATTGCCGTCTCCACGAGGTCGTTGTAATCGAGGAGGTTCCGCCGTTGTTTGGCTTTCTCGTAGGCATCCAGGACACCGTCGAAGGTCCGGGCCAGCGCGAGAACGTAGTAGGCGGCCGTCTCGTCACGGTCGGTGCCGAACTCGAGACTCGCCGGGTCCACGGTGGTGAAGAACGCTTCGATGGCTGTCTCGAGACGCTCCTGTTCGGCTTCCCGGCCGGCGTCACTCCAGCGACTCGCCGACCCCCAGTACCACCAGTCGTGACCGTGTCGCGTGCCGTCGTTCGTGGTGAGGAGATCACAGGCCTCATCGAGGAACCGTTGTCGAGCACGGGTATCCGCCTCGTCTATCAACGGCCGGTATTCCTCGAGCAGGTCGGTGATCGCACGGACTTTCCGACTCCCCCTGTCGGCGGCGGGATCGACATCGTCGACGACACCCGCGGCGTGGAGTGTGCGGATCTCAGCGAGCGCCTCCCGTAACGACGGGTCGGCGAACGTCTCGTCGGCGAACCCAGGGCCGATCGGGTGAATCTGTTCCCAGAGAAAGTCAGCGTAATCGTCGACATCGGCGTCCCGCCAACGGTCGACCCAGTTTTCGCTCGTCGGGCGTTTGCCGAGGAGTTCCACCAACATCTCCTCGAGTGTCTCGCGACGCCACAGCCGAGCCAGAAGGCCGACATCGTCGTCTCCCGCGGCCAGTCGTCGGCCGACGAACTCGCTCACCACGTCCGAACCGAGGGCCTTGGCGTCCGTCTCGTCGGCCACTTCGAACTCCGGGTGGACCGGGGCAGTTACGACGTGTTCTCTGAGAAGCCGGGCACAGAACCCGTGGATAGTGTGGATGTAGCCGTCCTCAAGATCGTCTTTGATCCGGCGCCACCGCTCGTAGTCGCCGGCCGACGCAGCCTCGAGCCGCTTGCCGACGGCCTCACGAATCCGATCGAGCATCTCGTTGGCCGCGTCATTGGTGAAAGTGATCGTGAGGATCTCCTCGGGGCTGGCACCGACGGGGTCAGTGTCGGAAGTCACGCCGGAGTCGACGGTAGAGTCGGCAGCAGTCCCCTCGAGAATCGAGAGATACCGCTCGGTGAGGGCGGTCGTCTTGCCCGTCCCGGCGCCGGCAGTGACAGCGATATTATGCTCTAACTCGAGAGTCGACTTTTGCTCGTCTGTGAGCTTGAACGACCCATCGTGGCCGTCTGTCGGCGCTTGATTATCGCCGCTCATCTATCGTCACCTCCGGGAGCCGAGAGAAAGCCCTCCTCGCGAGCATCGTCGGGCACGTACCCAGGCCCGTCTCTCTCGTCGAGTTCGGAGATAGCTTCCCGACGCATGTGATATCGAACATCGCAGACGTCACTGAATTCACAGTGTCGGCAGCCTGCCGTCTCTTCGTCGAGGACAGTCGGCCGGAAGTCACCCCCCTCAATCCCGCTGACGATGTCGCCGATCCGGCGAGGAGTCTCCTCTTCGATGAGCCGCTGGTAGTGTGCCTCGCTGTCATCGGCTTCGCCGTACCGTCCAAGATAGTAGCTGAGATCCCACCCGTCCCCAAGCTCTCCGTGGGAGAGCGTGTAGAACGCGGCGTCGAACGGCGTTTCGACACCGTTGGACCCGAGTACGCGGCCGGCCGTGAGCGCGTACAGCGGGAGCTGGAAGCTCACCCCCTCTGCGGCTTCCCGGAGGTCGCCACCGCCGGTCTTGTAATCGTGAACCAGTCCCGTCGGTGGGGAGTCAGATCGATCCACCGTGACCCGGTCGATACGGCCACCCACGGGGACTGTCTGTCCGTCCGGGAGAGTCAGATCGATTGCTGACCTTGTGCCTGCGCCGCCGTCTGCACCGACGTCTACACTCCCGGACTGGCCCGCATCGGTATTGGCATTCGTAGTTGCAATCTCAGTGAGGTCTAGCTGCACCTCGAACCAGCCAGGGCCAGCCTCCGAATCACTGTCCAGTTCGGCTTCGAGAAACTTCACGAGCAGGCCCTGCTCGGCTTCGTGGACGCGGTCTGGCCCGGTGTCGGAGGGGTTGTTCTCCGGTTCGGCCAGCCCTGCAAAGAGCGACTCGAGCCACCGGGTGTAGAACGGGCCACCGTGCGGGATGGAATTGTTCTCGACTGCTGTCTTACCCGCGGCGAGCAGTTGCGTTTCGAGTTCAGACTGTGGATATGCAGTCAGGTCGACGTTGTCACCTGGATGCTCCTGTCTTCCGCGGTAGAACCGCTCGAGTGTGTCGTGAAGAACGCTTCCGAGATCGAGCGGGTCGGGTTCGAGTTTGAATTCGGCGGAGTCGTCGGCATCCATGATTCGGTCCATGAGGAACCGGAATCCGCATTTCGCGTACGCCGTCAGACGCGAGGGGCTGTACGGTTCCCGTTCTGACGCCGGGTACAGTGCGTCCACTGTCTCGGGGTGGAGTTGGCCGTCGTAAGCGCCTGGTGTCGGTGACGCGCGGCCAGTGGCACAGTCCACACCGTTGCTGGCACGGGCTGCAGTCGGGCTGTCAAACACGTCAGTCTCGCCAAGCCGCTCGACTGCCTCAGCCGCGTTCAGGCCGAGAGTGCGGCCGACGGCCCGCTGGGCGTCTTCTGTGGTGGCGATACCGATGTCGTCTGTTTCGGGGGTAATCCCGGTGACACGGCGGAGTTCATCGAGGACAGACGATTCGATCAGTGGGCTGCCGTCAGACGACGCCTCGGGAGTCGTGATATACACCGATTCGGCGCTGGCCAGCATCGTCCCGAACTGATAGCGCGCGACGGCGCGATGATCCGTCGGCTCCACACCATCGAGCCCTGCCCACAGTTTCTCGAAAAACACCGGCCGGTCTGGATCCGGCGGAAAGTCTCGGTTCGTCAGCCCGACGAAATACAGGTGACCGTACGACTGGCCGAACGCTTCTCGTGGCCCAGCCACCTCCAGCACGCCATCGGTCGACTGTGACGGCGGTGGCACACGGATCTGATCGAGTTCGTCCGCGATCAGGTCCAGTGGATCTGCGTGGCTCGTGTTGGAGATGACTCGCCGGATC
Organism: Haloferacaceae archaeon; assembly: GCA_028274825.1. Lineage (GTDB taxonomy): Archaea > Halobacteriota > Halobacteria > Halobacteriales > Haloferacaceae > J07HR59. The sequence goes on along the minus strand of JAQCMZ010000203.1, from coordinate 3,504 downwards.
GCGGAGAGCGCGCGGTCAACCCGTCGGATCGTCCGTCGTTCCATCTTCGCGTCGAACCCCGACGCGTCGGCAAACGGCGTCTCCTCGCTGTCGAGGCCGACATCCTCGAAGAGTTCACGAAGGCTCGAAATAATCACTGTGTCCTCCGCCGTTCGGACATCCTCAGCGGCGTTCACGAGGTCGTCCAGCGCCGCACCGGTGGTCCCCCCGAGTTCAGCGCGGAGCGACTCAAGATCAGTCACTGGTAGGGAGCGGGTCAACTCCACGATGACCGTCTCGTCGAGACCGATCTCGACCGCGGGGTTGGTACCGAGTGACGCCACGGTGTGGGCGTCGGCAGTCTCGTTCCGACAGAGAGTAACGAGATCTAGCATCGCTCGACCGGTGTTCGTCTGATACAGCAGCTTGTTGACGAACGTGACGGGCGTCAGTCCGTGGGCAGTGAAGATGTCCTCAACGTGTTCCCGGTAAGAAATAAGCCCTGGGACGACGACGAGTGTGTCGTCTTGGGTGAATCCAGAATCGGTCGCGACGCGGTGTTTGATCGAGCGGGCCACCTGTCGAACTTCGCGGTCGGGGGTTGGCGCCTCGATCCAGCGCACCGAGTTGTCAGTAGAGAGCCGTTCTAACTCCGTGGAATGTCGAGACGAGTCGGAACTTGGAGCAGAAGGAGGCGTATACAGACGACCCGCTATAGCCCGGAGTGGATCGTCAGGAGCACAGTTCACGCGATCCGTCTCTGTCGCCAGGTCGGTATAGAACCCGACCGCATCGGTGGCGGGCTCGTTCACTCCGCGGTGGTCAGCCCGTGTCTCGACTGTGGGCAGAGTGATTATGAGTTCGAAGCCGTCTGCGAGTTGCTCGATCAACCGTCGTTCGCTCGTAGTGAGGTCGTAGTGACCCGAGACCACGATTACGTCGGTCTCGGGGAATTGGTCGGCGATATCGACGCCATCTACCCCTCGATACGCCTCAGCACCGGTATATTCGGTATCGGTCGTGACCGTCTCCAACAGCTCGTGATATCGAGTTGCAGTCGCAGTCAACAGGGTTCCCGCCCGCTCCGGAGTATCGCTGGAAGCCACGAGTTTGTCGATCGCGGACGGGGAATCATACCCGTCACCCTGGATAGCGGCCAGCAGATCGATAATCTCACTGCGGTGGCGGTGGGCTTTCCCGATTGCCGCCTCGTCAGAGAGTGTCCGGAGGCTCGTGTCGACGAGCTGTCGCCGGGTCAGCGCGTCGAGTAGGTCCCGTGGACCAGTCTGTCGAGCGAAAGCCTCTCCGACCAATTCGTCGAGTGTCCCGATGCTGAGCCGAAGCGCAGATCGCTGACCGGACCCACCGGCCCCGGCCGCCCAGCTGGCTTCAACGTCTTCCGTGATGTGACTATTCTGCTCGAGCCAGCGAACACTGTTTGGATCGGCTCCAGCGAGGTCGTCCGCACGGCTCAACGCCTCGGCGCGGAGCTCCGAGTACGATGGACCCTGAAGGAACGTCGTCACAACTGTACCTCTGGATCACTGCCCGACGACCAACGGATGGCTGTTGACGATGTGCACATCTGTTTCCTCGTTTCAATCAAATGATAATATTCGATAATAAAGCCACTGGGTGACACAGTTGTGGGTCACGCGGTGAGGCCACTCGCTCAAGCCAGCCCGTGAAAGTCACTCGTGTCTCATGTGTCGTCCGGCTGATGGGCAAGCCGACTCGATGAAGATAGATTTAATCGTCAATAGAATCACCAGTAGCTGTGAAAATCCCCTTGCCCTCCCGAGCGAACGCCGCACGGGTTGGTATCGTCATTCTCATTATCGGTCTCCTCATGCCGGCGGCTGTCTCGGCGCTGACGCACGATCCGTCCGAAGACACGAGCCTCGAGCGCGGAACGATCACCGAAACCGCGAGTGACACGACTGTCATTGGCGTCCAGGGGTTCAATTTCAGGGGCGCCACCTCGCAGAAAAAGCCAGCACGGGTCGTCGCCGTCGACCGGCAGGGGAACCTATCGTGGACCCACGGGACGGGTGGTGGGACGTGGTTTTACGATGTCGATCAGCTCCCCAACGGGAATTTACTGATTTCCTCGCCGCGAGACGGCGAGACAGTGCTGTTTGAACTCGATCCCGACACACGGGAGCGAGTCTGGCAGGCGCGATTCGAGATGACCGACACCCACGACATCGCGTATCTCGGTGACGACCGGATTGCTATCGCGAACATGCGCGCGTACAACGAGTCGACCGGTGTCAGCGACGACCGGGTCGTGATATACAATCGCTCGACAGGCGAGTTCACCTGGGAGTGGTACTTCAGAAATCACTATCCACCGAGCACCGACGGCGGCTACAGTGAGGACTGGACCCACGTCAACGATGTCGATCCGATCGGCGACGGTCGACTGTTGCTCTCGCCGCGAAACTTCGATCAGGCGATCGTCGTGGATATCGACTCGAAAGAGGTCGTCGAGCGTCTCGGGAGCGACGGAGACTACGACGTGATGCAAGAACAGCACAACCCTGACTGGCTCGAAAGCGAGACCGGTACCCCCACAATCCTCGTTGCCGACAGCGAAAACGACCGCGTTGTCGAATACGCGAAAGAAAACGGCGAGTGGGTCCAGACCTGGGAGGTCGGCTCAGAGTCGCTCACCTGGCCGCGAGACGCCGATCGGCTCCCCAACGGCAACACGCTGGTCACCGATACGATCAATCACCGCGTGATCGAGATCACGCCGACTGGGGAGATCGTCTGGGAGTACTACGCGACGTGGGGCCCGTACGACGCAGAGCGGCTTGGCACCGCGCCTGAATCATCGGGGCCCACCATCAGAGACATGAACGCGACCGGGTCCTACAGCATCACCGGCAGTGCAAACATCACGGCCGGGGGAGTTACCAGTAACGGGGTCGACAGCCGGATTACTGCGACATTCACCGGCACGCCTGTCGAGGGGCCGATGACCAAGTTCGCGACTCGCTGGGCCCACGTCACCCCCTGGTTACGACCGGTGTGGATGAGTGACTGGGGTCTCCTGTGGACTCTCGGCGCGGCGGTCGTCGGTGTCGTGTGGACGACCGGAGAGGTAATCGTCCACCGACCGCTTCTCGCCAGTGGCCGGCGGGTGATTGCGAGTGTTCGAGACCGGCTCGACTCATAGTAGTGTAACTGACGGCTCTCGCGTGCTTGTCGGGTCAACAACGTGAGTTTCCAATTTATTCATCTTACGCAAAATCGGTGGAGATGGCCATGTCGCTAACCACGGGATGGATCTGACAATCGTGATACTCCCGCCCTGTCGAACTACCAGAGTAATGTCTATCGGAGCGTTCGCTATTATAGGCTGAACAGACGCACTCCCACGCCGTTCACGGCGTGGATACGCGCCGTCACAGCGCCAGTTTCGGACTGTGTTTGCTCCACACTGTCGTCTGTGTGAGTGTCGGCGCACTGGGGACGACCCCAGTGTAGCCGAGCGCCCAACAGCGGTTCGAGTGTCCG
>JAQCMZ010000196.1 GCA_028274825.1 Haloferacaceae archaeon | reverse complement strand
CAGTTATGCCTGCAACGGAGAGTGAGGTCGATGGCCCGGCCCGCCGCTCACTGTCTGGACGCGTGTAAGTACCACTCCCGAGAGAGGGTAACACCGAGCGGATACCCCGATTCAACACGCTACACCCTCAACGAGAGGGCCGAAGTTGTATCAGTAAACTCATACTTCCGCAGCCGGAGTAATCAGTCTGATTGGATTATCCACAGAGGAATCTTTGCTCCTCAGGGCGGAGAGGAGGTCAAACGAGTTCGACCCACTTGCCCCGTGAACGCACAATCGTAACCCATTTACCCAGATGCTACATATATTCGTGTAAGTCCTGGTAGGGTAGTGGACTATCCTCTTGGCTTGCGGAGCCAGGGACCGGAGTTCAAATCTCCGTCAGGACGCTCACTCCTCCGCCTTGCGGCGGTTTCTTCGTCTCCGACCAACGAGGACGCACGATAACGAAAGCAAACAAAGCAGACTCAACTGAATCGTTCTCGAGCAATCATGAGATTGCACCTACAACCACTCGTGTTCCAATAAGCGACAGAATCGCGTGATTGCGTAGTGATCGCCGAGATTATGACGTCAGGGTGAGATAGAGAGAGTGGGTAATCAGAATGAACTTCTCCCCAGACGCAGTTCAAACGCTATTGACTTTGGTGTTCCCATCAGAATTCATCGACCATCGCGCACGCGAGTGCGGGTCGAACAGGATCGTGACATCGGCGTCAGGATGTTGGTGTGGACGATTGCTGTGGGTTTCGCCGCCGGCGGCGAACCCGCTCCATCGCCGACTACCGCCGTGCGTACAACGCCGCTACCAACCAGTCTATCGTCGCCTCCGGCTTCTACGACCGCTTTACTGAGAGTTTTCGGGACCTCCTGTCTCGTCTGCTTGAACACGCACTCGATGAGGTCGCTGTTCCTCATCACGTCTCTCCAGAGTTCGATCGGTTCAGAGATGTGAGTGCGGTTGGCGCCACAATCTTCCGGTTACAGCGACTCCTCTCCGAGTTCGAGGCCACTCAAGACAATGCCTCCGGCGTCATGCTCTATCTCGTGCACAACGTCACCGAGCAGTCGGTGATCTCCGACGAGATCACCAACGAAACCACCCACGAGAGTACCCTCCTCAAGACCGGGTCCTGGCTGCGGGTCGTCTCTTCTTGCTTGATCCGGCCTTTTTCAAGTACCGCCGCTTTGCGCTGATCGACGAGAACGACGGCTTCTTTATGAGTCGGCTGAACAAGAGTACGAATCCGCTCATTACTGCCGCTCCACGGACGCTTCGGGACGATTCGATCGAAATCGAAGGCTCGCAGGTCTTTGACGTCGTCGGAGACCTGCGTCGCCAATACATCGATGTCGATGTTGCCGTCGGCTTCAAGCGTCGTGAGTACGACGGTCAGCGCTCGACGGATACCACACAACTCCGCGTCGTCGGTGTCCTGAACCCGGACACCGATGACTATCACCTGTACATGATGAATCTCCCGCGTAGGGAGTTCTCACCGGAACAGATCGCGACGCTGTATCGTGCTAGATGGGAGGTTGAACTGTTGTTCTGGGAGTTGAAATCACGGTACGGCTTGGCGGGGTTCGATACGTCGAAGGAACATCTCGTGAAGATCCAGATTACAGCGGCCCTGCTGGCGCTGGTGGTCAGCAGGGCCATCCTCCGAGTGTTGGTCGATCACGCCAAAGAGCGTGGAGAAGACGCGACGTTCCCGACAGAGCGCTGGCCGATGACCTTCCGGTCGTACGCCCGGCTGATCCTCATGGAACCGGCCGACATCTACGGGTTTCCGCCGCCGGATATTCCCGAACTCCTGTATCAGGAAGCCAAACAACCCTCTTACAGCAGAAAAACGCTGTTAGAGGAGGTGTGCAGTGATCTCACCGCCGCAGAGGCCTAAACCGAATACGAATGCACCCACAACTGAGCCAATCATAGAAGAACTTGCGGAACGCCAGATTTCGGATTATCACGCGCTTCGGGAGAGATTT
>JAQCMZ010000194.1 GCA_028274825.1 Haloferacaceae archaeon | reverse complement strand
GAGTTCTGACTGCTCACCAGAAGTCGCTGACTTCTGGTGATGGGGCTTCCTGTTTCTGTGTCGGAATGTATACCCGAGTGGGCACAGCGATTCCAGACTCCGCAGGCGACTTTCCTTCACGGGTAGTTCGGAGTGTCCCACTCCTCCGGATGGACACTCAGCCACAATCGACGGTGCGCGCTTCTTGTCGCGCTTGAACATCGTCTAAACGCGACGAACAGAGACGCGATGGCCCGCGGTGTGGGGTTTGCCCGTTAGATCCCGCCACGGACTAGCTGTCTCGCTATCTTGCAGTGAGACTACTCGCCTTTCCGTATTAACGCTCGTCGGTGGTCGTTGCTCAGTCATCGACGATCCTCTGACCGTCGCGTCGATGCCAAGTTCCGCTTTGCCGACTACCGGTCGGGCTTCGATTTCGACGTTTCACTCGCGTAACTGTTTGTTCTCGACTCCAACTGCTCCCGAAAATTGAAACGGTGAGGAATCTCCCGGCGGCCAATCTCCCAGTGAGAGACCTTCTCATGCGAAGAATGAGGATGTTTTGATACACAAACTCTCCAAGTCACTTCGCGCTGCTCGCTGTTTGAGGGACGATTTCAGGTGACGGTATCAGAGCGGTGCAACTATCACCAAAGAAACAAGACGATGGACTCACTATTAGCTGACAACGACGTGCCATCCGCTGAGCCAACATGAAACTAATACACACGCTAGTTGGCGACTGCAGTATAAGTAATCCAAAGATAATCAAAGACCATCGCCAAACGAGTTCCCTCGACAAATCGATAGCCTCCGTTCTCGTCACGTATGACCGACAGACCACCTATCCCACCGCAATCGGGGCACGTAGGAAACCCCCCGTTGGCGACTCCGGTAACGTGACTAGTCTTACTGCTGTTGATATCTCGCAGGTAACTCAGTGCCGGCGAGCAGCCAACTCATCCAAAATTCCACTAGAACATGTCGTGTAGCCACCAATCCGGGCGACTTCTCTCGCTGACCGCGACTCTTTCTCGGGCCGGGTCAGTCGAATCTGCCGTCACGACCGCGATCGAGACGGCAGAAGCCGTATTCAGCAATCCGGTCGTGAGTGTATGTGAGAGGAATTCGGCCGACAGATCAGCCATAGCCGTCGGTTCAACGACTCTAGGCTCGGGTCAAATCGAACCTGTTCCCGACGAAATTCCTGAAGAGGTCGATCAGCAGTGTCGTGAGCGAGCCAGCAAACGGCAGGTCGCAGACACTCCCGACGCGGTGATCGACCCTGATCCTCGAGGTGAGCTCCGTCTTGAGGCGTTCGTCCCCGCCGGCCGCGACCGAGTGTTCTGTCTCGGTGTGACCCACCAAGACGGCCTCGATACCGCGGATGTAAGCGTTCTCGAGGGAATCGCGGCGAATCTCGAAGCTGCACTGTCGCGACTCGACCACGATGCGCCGGCAACGCCAGAGAGTGATGCGGCTGCACTGCGTCAATTAAACGAACTGACGATTCGTGCCGGAGAGTTTGACACGACTCTCGAGAGAGTGCTGGCGCTCGGTTGTGACCACCTCGCTGTCGGGACGGCTATTTTCTCCCGTATCGACGGGGGCGACTACTACATCGAGGCCACAGTCGACGAGACAGGCACCTACGAGACAGGCTCAGTGCACGATCTCGAAGAGATGATCTGTCATGTAGCGATAGACGGTGAGGTGACTGAGCCGCTGGCGTTCGCGGATATTGCCGACACAGAGTACCGAGATCATCCGGGGGCTGAGGCTGTCAGCGCGTGTCTCGCGACGCCAGTTATCGTCGACGGCGATATTTACGGAACGATCAATTTCTCGAGCACCGGCACGCGTTCGAAACCCTTCCGTTCGGCAGACGAGGAGTTCGTCAAACACATCGCACAGTGGGTTGGGAGCGAAATCGAGCGGCGACAGCGATTCGCGGAGTTAGAGCGATACGAGACGATTCTCGAAACTGTCGAAGACACGGTGTACGCGCTCGATACCGACGGGCAGTTCACTTACGCTAACGAGGCCGCGAAAGGTGAGTTTGGGTACGGTCCAGAGCCTGCTGAGACGTCACTCCCGTTCGAAGCCCCCGACCATCTCGAGCAGATTCGCGACCAGATCACAGAACTGACCGCGACAGATACCCGCTCGACAACCGCAGAATTCGAGTTTGAATCCGGTGACGGCTCTCAGACCATCGTCGAGAACCGGCTCACACTCATCGGTGAGGATGGCTCTGACGGGATGGCCGGGGTACTCCGTGATATCACCGCGCGGAAAACCCGAACACAACGACTGGAATCGTTCCAACGAGCAATCGAGAATACGGCCGACGGAATCGCGATCCTCGATAACCAGGAATTCTCGTATGTCGACCAGACGCACATCGATATGTACGGGTTCGACACGAAAGAAGAACTTCTCGGGAACACATGGCGAAAACTGTACGACGAAGAAGAAATCGAGCACCTGGAGACAGCGGCGTTCCCAGTGCTCGAATCCGAAGGCCAGTGGCGTGGGGTCGTGACTGGCAGTCGCCCGGACGGATCGACGTTTCCCGCGGAGCTGTCGTTGACTCTCATCGGGGATCGACAACTCATCTGTACCGTTCGTGACATTACCGAGCGGAAAGCCAAACAGCGCGAACGGCGCCACACTGAACGCCGGTACCGTCTCCTCGCGGAAAATATTCCAGACGGAGCCGTGTTTACCTTCGATGACTCTCTCGAGTATCAGTTGGCAGCAGGTGAACTCATCTCGAAGTTCGGTTACAGTGAGACGGATCTCCTCGGCGAGAAAGTCGGGTCAGTAGCGGGTTCGGACGGCCCAGAAGTGCTGCCGTGGTATGAGGCAGCTCTCGAGGGTGAACGCACTGACAGTCAGATCGAGCTGTACGACCGGACTCTCCGGGTTCAGATTGTTCCGGTCGATAACCCAGAGGGAGATTCGGCGAATATCCACGGGATGGCGTTAGTGCAGGATATCACCGACGATGCACGCCGCAGACGAGAACTCTACGAAGAGCGCGAGCGATTCCGGCTGCTGATTGAGAGTGTCGACGAATACGCCTTCCTCGTTATCAACCCAGACGGGACCGTGCAGACGTGGAATCCCAGCGCCGAAAGCATGTATGGGCACGACACCGAGACGGCAATTGGGATGCCGATGGCACACCTGTACCCGGAGACTGACCGAGAGCAGGGACTCTCCGACCGGCTGCTCCAGCAGGCGCACATTACGGGCGACAGTGCTTACGAGGGATGGCAGATACGGGCCGACGGGTCACGGTTCTACGCCGATATTCACCACGCGCCCATCGAGACTGATGATGGCGAGTTCCGGGGTTACGCGAAAATTGTCCGGGATCTGTCCGACCGGCGGCGCCAGCAGCGCCGCACTGAGCGGTTCGTCGAGAACTCTGAGGATGTCGTGACGATTGTCGAGACAGATGGGACCATCGCGTACGCGAGTGGCTCGGCCGAGCGTGTGCTCGGCTATGAGTCGGACTCTCTCACCGGCGAGAATCTCTTCGATTACCTCCACCCAGACGGCCGAAAACGAACAATGCAGACGTTTTTCGACGCGACAGACGATCCCTCTGCAGATCGTCGCATCGAGTGCCGGTTCAGATCGGGTGACGGTGGCTGGCTGAACGTCACGGGACAGTGTCAGAATATGCGTGATGACGACGCTATCGATGGGATGCTCCTGTATCTGCGAGACGTAACCGAGATCAAACAGCAAACGCGGCGGTTCGAGAGTATCTTCGATCAGACATTCCAGTTTGCGGCGCTCCTGGAGCCGGATGGGACAGTCATCAAGATGAACGACGCTGCAATCGAGTTTGGCGGATTCGACCAGGCCGAATTCGAGATCGTCGGCACGCAGTTCTGTGATACATCACCGTGGTGCCATTCAGAGGCAGTCCATACCGCGGTTCAAGACGCTATCGAGCGGGCCGCAAACGGAGAGTTCGTTCGCTACGAGACGAAAGTCCGGGCAGGCGACGGACTCGCGAGCCTGGATTTCTCGGTGAGACCCGTGACCGACGAGGACGGCAAGGTGGTTTCGCTCGTGGCCGAGGCCCGCGACATCACGGCGCAAAAACAACACAGACAGCATCTCGAGGTCATGCAACGGGTGATGCGGCACAAGGTCCGGAACGACCTGACGAAACTCCGCGGGTGGACACGGATGATCTCTGAGGAGGACGACCCACAACGGCGGATTGAGCGGTTCCACACTGTCGACAGCATCCTCGCCGACTGGGAGAAACTCACCAACAAGATGAAACAGACCCGAAACATCCTCGGGTCATCGAAAGCTAACCAGACCACTGCAGCGCCCGAGTCACTCGTCAGAGAGAGTGTCGCCTCACTCGAAGACGACTTCTCCGAGGCGACAATCGTCGCAGATCTCTCTGATCCCGGGGAGACACGGGTGCCTATCACGATTTCTCGGGCGATCCGAGAGTTGGTGGAAAATGCCGTCGCAGCATCCACAGATCCGACAATCGAGGTCTCGCTCGAATGCTCGGATAGCGGGTGGATTACCGTTGGTGTGAAAGACGATGGCCCGGGAATGCCCGAGACAGAAGCCACCGTCCTTGAGACTGGAGAGGAGACACCGCTCAATCACGGACAGGGATTCGGGCTGTGGATGGTACGGATGATCGTCACGCATGCGGGCGGTGATATCGCTGTCGAGCTGACACCAGACGGGACACAGGTGTGGTTACGCCTGCCAGCGCGCCGGGATTTGCAACCAGAGACGACAGTTGAGCCTGCAAAATGACGCTCACCGACTCGTCCGCGGCGAGAGTGCTCATCGTCGAAGACGACCGCGAGCTAGCCAATCTGTATGCCGAGTGGCTCGGGCAACACTACGACATCGAAACCGCGCACAACGGGACTGACGCGCTCGACCGGCTCGACGAGACGACCGAGGTGGTGATGCTTGACCGGATGATGGCTGGCCTCTCCGGGGACGACGCTCTCGCGTCGATTCAGCAGACAGAAGTCGACCCTCAAATTGTGATGATCTCGGCGGTCACTCCCGACTTCGACACCGTTCAGATGGGGTTTGATACGTACCTCCAGAAACCAATCGACGCCCAGACGATACACGAGACAATCACTCGAATGCTGACCCGTGCCGAATACGACGAACAACTCCGGGAGTTGTTCTCGCTGATCGAACAGAAAACCACTCTCGAGGCGGTAAAACAGCCGGCACTGCTCGAGTCGAGTGACGAGTATCAGTCGCTTATCGAGCGGCTCAACGCAGTGCAGACTGCAGTCGAATCGCTGTTGGTCGAGCTTCCAGATGAGGAGTATCAGGTCGCGGTTGAGCATCTCCAGCGGTCACCCACCGAACAGACGAGTGATCTACAACAGGAGTCGCTCACACAAGATGTCCTCGGTAACTCGAAAGACGCGACTGTCGTGACTGACGAAGACGGTCTGGTCGTGTGGGCGAACCAGGTGACAGAGCGGCTCCTCAGGGTCGACCCAGAAGAGATTTGTGGACGCAACTATGCAACTGTTGCGGCAGAACAGTTCCGTGATGTCGACACCGAGACCGGCTCGCTCGTGTCGCTGATACAGGCTGGAGTGACCGATGAGGAGACCGAAATCGAGACCACTGTCCACGTTCCTGCCGGACACGACCGAACGGAACGGTGGCTCGAATACTGGAGTGCCCCGATCGACACAGGATTACACGCCGGGGGCCGAATCGAGCACTATCACGACGTAACCGACCGACACCAGCGCGAACAGCGTCTTCAGAGGCTCCACACGGTGACTCGAGATCTGATGGCCGCAGAGACGACAGAGACGGTCGCCGATCTGGCGACAACGGCCGCGAGGACCGATCTGGGGGTTTCACTTGCAGCGCTGTACCGCCAGGATCGTGAGACCGGTGATTTGGTTCCGATTGCTCACGAGACGGCTCCCGGGGGAGGCCCTGAACCGTCGGCGGTCTCACCCGGGTCAGACCCGATCTGGACGGCGTTCACCGACCGCCCGGATCGTCTAGATGCTGATACCTATCGAGACCGCAATGGATCCAGCGGATGGCTCACCGATAGGTTCACTGACTGGATAGTGTATCCTCTCGACCAACAAGAAGTGTTTGTTGTAGCGACTGCCGATGAAACTCTGTCGCCCACGAGACGCACGCTCACAGAGACGTTAGCCGCGAGCACACAGCAGGCACTCGAGCAGATTGCTCGAACCCAGAAGTATCGCGATCGTCATCAGAGACTCGACCGGGAGACCGAGCGGCTCTCTCGGCTGGACCAGATCAATCAGCTCATACTGTCTCTCAACTCTGCCATCGTGAGTGCAGACTCCCGTGAAGACATACAGAGAGTCGTTTGCCGCCGGTTACTCCAGATTGATCATCTCACTGGCGCGTGGATCGCCGATGTCGACCCAGTGACAAATGACCTCGTCTGTAGGGCTTCTGCGGGTGATCTCGGTGACTATCTCTCAGAGGTTCCCCAGGCAACATCGGAAACTGACACTGCAGGAACTGCCGAGGCGACGCCGGCGGTCCCGGCGAGACAGGCATACGACACACGCTCGTCGGTATCGGTAGCGGATCTCGTCACTGTCGATTCTGGAGTGTGGTGGCGTGATTCCGGGCTCACTCGCGGTAGTGATGTTATCATCGCGGTCCCGCTCGTTCACGAGTCCAACCGATTGGGCGCTCTCGAAGTGCATATCGACCGCCCTGGAGGCGTGCAGGATGCTGCAGTTGAGGCCCTCGCTGAACTCGGCGTGATTATCGGCCACGGTATCAACGCACTCCAGCGACGGGACACTCTCTCCGCAGGCGGGGGAGTCCACCTGCAATTCCAGGTTGATACTGAGTCTACACTGTGTCGATTTGCGAGCCAGACCGATGTTCCACTCGATGTGATAGATATCTCGCAACACGCTGATGACACGTGTTCGGTGTTCATGAGGGCGGACGTGAGCGCTGCTGACCGTGAGCAGGTCGTGAGTCAGATAGACGCTAACTCTGGTGTGTCACTAGTTCGCGATGGTGCGTCACAACTGACCTGTGTCGTGACGCTGAGCGGAAACTCCGTCGTCCGACGACTGATCAGCCGCGGCGCTGCACTTCAGGAAGTGGAAGCGAATCCCGACCCTGAGACTCTCGACGTGACAGTACAGGTGCCGCCCGAGACTGATGTCCGGTCGTACGTGGACGACGTCACCGACTCGATTGATGACATCGAAGTGGTCGCGAAGCAGGCTCTGTCAGCCGATCAACTGCCTAAGTCGGCGACTCTCGAGACCGTGACCAATCAATTGACTGACCGACAGCATGAGACACTACGGATGGCGTTTCATGCAGGGTACTTCGATTGGCCCCGGAATGCCAACGCCGAGACTGTCGCCTCTGAGATCGGTATCGCACAGTCAACTCTCAGTCAGCATCTCCGGACAGCAGAGCGCAAACTGCTCAAGAAACTATTCACTTGACCTCCTCCCACGGCTGAAGCCGTGGGCTTTCGCCTTGAACCACTGTAACCACCGACTCACCAGCGAAACACTGGCGGCCCTTTCCTCACAGAACGAGACGTATCCAACTGAGTAGGCAAGAAACTACGTCTACTTTTGAGGGACATCCACAATCAGCCCATCCGTCAGCAAGCAACAGTCTCTCCGTGAGGACACGATAGTATCAGACACTGAGTGCCACCGTCGAACTGCGGTTTTGCGATTCAACGGCATACCCGAGACTCCAAACTACCCACAGTAGCCGTTGAGAGGTCGCTCGACGGGTCACGGTGTATCCGGCCTCACATCCGGCCCCGAACACGCCCAGTTTGATATCACAACTGGCACCAACGACTACAAGAACTTTCCTTTGCCAGGCCGCGGTTGCAGTGGCGAGTCTAGGCCACGGATACGGATATACACTCACACAGTGGAGTTGGAATTGACTCTCCCGGTCAGGGATCACACTGGCACGACCCACAACTTCCTCTCTGAATCATGACCCCCCCGTGGTGAACTGGCTGGCCCGTGGCCAGTGATCTCACTGAACTGTAGAAATTGACATCCTCCTCCGCGTAACCGCGGCCGAATCCTGAGTGGTGGAGATTGCAGGGTGACAGTCTCACCGAGCATCCAGTCGGTGAGAATCCGTCGGGATGCTCGTGATCTGGGGTGGGAGGGAGGGA
>JAQCMZ010000189.1 GCA_028274825.1 Haloferacaceae archaeon | reverse complement strand
CTCTGGGCGAAGACGTACTTGTGCTCGACGACTGCTCGAAGCCCCGCCAGCCGGCCGCCGCCGTCAGGGGCCACCTCTGAGACGGTAGTGTCGTCAGTCACGAGTTTGAGCATCTCTGCAACCGCAAACAGTCCCACGATTAGCGGGATCAACCCAACCCCGTCGCGAAGATACACACTCCCCCAGGTAAACCGGGCACTGCCCGTGACGGCGTTGAATCCGTGAAACGCCAGTATGAGTCCGACTCCGCCGGCGATCAGATTCGCCAGCACACCACCCCGTGCGACGACGGCGATTGTCGCGAGACCGAATATCGCCAGCCAGAAGATATCCACCGAGTGAAACAAAAGCGCAAACTGACGGACAACGGGAATCGACACCACGAGGAGTCCGAGCCCGACGACCGCCCCAGCGGCGGAAGCAGCCGCGCTCGCGGACAGTGCTTCGACGGCTCGTCCGTCTCTGGCCATCGGATATCCGTCGAGGACCGTCGCAGCGTTCGGGGCGTCACCAGGTGTGTTCAGCAGGATTGCGGTGACGGATCCGCCGAACGCGACCCCACCCAGGGTTGCCGAGAGAATCACCATCGACGTGTTGGCGTCGAGCCGGAAGGTGAGCGGTACCAACAACGCCAGCGCCACTGGCCCTCCTAACCCCGGAAGAACCCCCATCACCAGCCCGAATACGACGCCGAGCACGAGAAATCCAGCTGTCACCGGATTAGTGATTGTCTCAGCGGCGATTCTGATCGCCTCTCCAAGTTCGCCCGTCTGCTGAAGCGGCACTATTGCGGTCGAGACGGTATCTACGGCGGCACCCAGCGCCATCTCATATCACCCTGCCCAGTACCCCATCATACACCGGTGCCGACAGCACCTGGACGAACAGCAGATACAGACTGATTTCCGTCACCAGCCCGGCCGTGATGGCCCGTAGAGTGTCTTTCTCGAAGCGATACACGAATGCCGGAACGTACACGACTGCCGCCACAAGAAACCCAACCAGCCAAACTGTCGTCGGCAGTGCGATAACCCACCCCAAAAGCTCGATTTCACGCCGATAGCGAGCCGCCGTGTCGAGCCCGACATCAGGCTCTTGTTTGGCGACTTCGGCGAACACGCCGGCCAACGGGCCCTCGATATCCCCCTGAGACCCGAAAATCTCTGCCAGCAGTTTCCCGACCAACAACAGTGACAGCGGGACGCCCACCACCAGTGGAAACAGACCCGCGTCACTGCTGTAGGTTAGCGACTCGCGGAGAATGAGTGTGAGATAACACAGAATCAGTGTATAAAACCCCGCGCGGTAGTACGACGAATCAGCCTGGGCTAATCGGGCGAAAATGCGGCTGTAGAGTGGATCAGATGAAGCCATCGCAGGAATCGCGATTAGCCTTCCAGCATCTCGCTGAGTAGTGACGGCCAGGGGTCCTCAGACAGGTAATCCAGTTTTTTCATGGCTAACTCGCGTGAGTCTTCTCCAACGCTGGTATCGAGTAAGAATCGATTCGCGTCCAGCGCCTCCTGGTTGAACGTGTCGTCGGTGAGAATCCCGTCCATGGCCTCCTGCTGAGTCTGGAGAATCTCGTCGGGAACGTCTGGCGGCCCGGCAACGAACCGCTGGAAACTCGAGACATCAATGTACTCCTCGATACTGGGAATGCCTTCTTCGGCAGCGTAGTATCGCGTCTCCGGGAAAAACTCCTCACCGGTTTCACCGTCAGTGAACATCATAAAGTGCTCGACGCCCTCGACTGCCCTCGCGACGAGTGCCGAGGACGCACTCCCCACCATGTAGATGTCAACCTCGCCACGCTCGAGCCCTGCAATCGCCTCGCCAGTTCCCGTGTAGTGGACGAAATTCACGTCATCGATATCGAACGTGCCGGTAATCTCCGCGAGCATCAGCGGGGTGATGTGGGCGACAGACCCGGTTCCCTGCGTGGCGAAATTGAATTCCTCGATCCGGTCGACGAAATCGTCCCATCCGCTCAAATCCAGTCCCTTCGCTGCCGCGATGCCGTGAGGTTCGTGCGAGAAGTGACCGACGAAACTCATCTCCCGGAGATTGTACCCGGGATCGGTGACGATCTGGCGACCACCACCTGAAAAGGGGTCTCCGAATAACAGCGAGTGGCCGTCCGGCTCTGCGTTGTACACCTGTGACGTGCCAATTGCACTCCCGCCACCTTCGACGTTCTCGACCACGACAGTCGCGTCCTCAGAGAGATTTTCTTCCCAGTACGGCTTCGCTAGCCGTGCAATCTCGTCGAATCCACCGCCAGCCGCAAACGGCACGACAAACCGAATGTCATCCGTGGGGTAGTCGCTAGTCGAACTCCCGACACAGCCTGCGGTGCCGATTATCGATGCCCCGAGTACTGCGCTCGTGCGTGTGAGATACTCCCGCCGTCTGATTTGTGTGTCTGTCATAGTGTGTAAACGCGGCTCTGAGCCGCCCGTGAACGCTCGTCCTGTCTTCAAGCTTCCGTGTGTGCCACCACTCCGCTTCGTTGTCGCCTGAAGACCCGGTTTCTACTCTATGTTATCCATATATTCTGAACAAATATAAAATGGACGAAATATTCCGTCAATTCTGAATATTGAAGATAAATTTGTTTCAAAGGTGGATTGACAACACAAATCGACCAGTATGATAGCGTTGGACTACTACACGAATGTGCGATCCTGACTGGCCGGACTGACCACAGTCGACGACACGAAATTGTCGATTGCCGTTTTGCAAACCCGGTAGAGCGGGGTCTTCACCCTCACACGGACCAGTGCTGGCAGGCTGCGATCACGCGTCTGATGAGTGCCACTGTGGTGACGGACAATACCCAGCGGACCCTGGATCGAACCTGTCACATCTACATCGGAGACCGTGTGTGACCGGCGGTATTTCATCGAACTCGCCTAACGGCCAAGGACATCTCACGAGGACTCCCTACGGCCGAATCCCTCGATATGGCTCAGCGGGACAGTCAAGCCACCCGCTATAAATTTGCTCTTGCATCTCGATAGTTTCGCACTGTTCGCCGTGTCTGACCCACAACGCTCAAGAGGAACGTCCCAATATCTGATGTATGGCGAAATTTGAAGCTGCAGAACGGCGAAACCTTGAGAAACTCATCTGCATGCGGTGTAACGCTCGGAACTCAAGCCGCGCTAACTCCTGCCGAAAATGTGGATACGGTAACCTCCGCCCGAAGGCAAAAGAACCGCGTGCGGCCTGATTGAAGACACACTCACGGTACAGAAATTGCAACGAAAGTCCACTCCCCCAAGATAGTGCTAGAGCCGGCGAGACGAATTGACTTCCTCCCCCGCGTTCACGTGGGGGAATCCCGAGCGGTGGGATATTACGGTTTCGCGGCATCCGGACGGGTGTCTCGCGGTTGGAATCCGTGAGTCCGGTCGAAGTGGATGACACGTGGCTGAGCCACACAGCCGTTACCGCTATCCTCCGAACCGAGCGGAGGAGTTACGGGTAGCGTTTCTTGTCTGATGTTGTC
>JAQCMZ010000183.1 GCA_028274825.1 Haloferacaceae archaeon | reverse complement strand
AGACAGGTGGCCTCGTCACGGCTCTCCGACAGGTGGACGATCCAGTCGCAGTCGTCCCCCACGACAACCCCGATCCAGACGCTATCGCCAGCGCTATCGGTCTCTCCAGAATCGCCGAGCGGGTTGGGATTCGAGCCGAATCGTGTTACTTTGGAGATATCCAACACCAGGAGAATCGCGCGTTGGTAAATCTCCTGGGTATCGACATGCGAAGTCCGGAGGATGCGTTGTTAGAGGAGTTCGGAGCGGTCGCGCTGGTGGATCATTCTCGACCCGGTGTGAACGACAGTCTCTCGGAGGCGACGGACGTGTCGATTGTCGTGGATCATCACCCGCCTCGAGGCCCGGTTGACGGGACATTCGTGGATATCCGGCCAGATGCAGGGTCGACCAGTACGATCATAGCAGAATATCTGCGCACACTGGGAATCGAGCCGGGTCAGGACCTCGCCACGGCGTTATTATACGGGATCCAGACTGATACCCGCGAATTCACCCGGCAAGTAGGTCCGGAAGACTTCAGAGCAGCCGGGGACTTGGTCGAACTGGTAGACGAGTCGATCCTCGAGAAGGTCGAATCACCGCAGATCAGCCAGGAAACTCTCGAGACGCTGGGGAGCGCTATCCGGGAGCGAGAAGTCCAGGGATCTGTCCTGCTGTCGTGTGTCGGCCGTATCACCAATCGCGACGCTCTCGCACAGGCAGCCGAACGTCTTCTCGATCTCGAGAATATTTCTGTCGCTCTGACCTACGGGTTCACCGAGACGACAGTGTACGTCTCCGCCCGTTCGAGAGGGACAGATACCGATATTGGAGAAACCCTCAGAGAGGCACTCGGGAAGATTGGATCTGCCGGCGGTCACGCTGATATGGCAGGCGCACAACTCCCCTTGGGAATCCTCTCAGAGATGAATGATGCTGATGAGTCGCTGACTGACGTTGTGAATGCAGTCTTGACAGATCGTGTATTCGCGGAACTCGAGGACGCACCGGTCACGCCAGGGTACGATGACGCTCTTACCGCAACCGGAGCCAGTCGGACCATGAGACGAGATCGCGACCTCTCCGATGATCTCGCCGAACACTCGTCCGAATGAGTGCGACCGGGACTCACAGCTAAATTGATCTCAGTTGCCGGTGAGCACATGCAGTTGGGTAGCACCTGTGGAGAATTTGATTCCGGTGTGCAGTTTGGATCGCACACTGTGTCCGCTGAGTGGCTAATCACAGTAGGCTGTGTCGCTGGGTCGGGTCGGGTCGGATTGGATTGGATTGGATTGGATTGGGTCGGGCGCGGAAACTATCACCTCTCGTCAGGTGGTAGTCATCAGGCGGCTGATTGTGGCGTGGTCGGCTGCCGAGCATGAGGGGGACTGAGATTTCCGGCACCCGTCAGGGGGTTACGCTTATGACGGGCCCGGCCGTTATGTGTCTTTGATGGCCGGAAAGCCAACCGTGAAAGAGTATATGACGAAGGACGTGACCACGGTCTCTCCAGAAGACACTGTCTCAGATGTCACGAGAATGGTCGTGGAATCGTCCGGACACGGTGGCTTCCCGGTGACCGAAGGACGGACAGTTGAGGGGTTCGTCTCCGCGCCAGATCTTCTGAGTTCCGATGACGACGCCCTCGTGTTCACCATTATGAGCGACGACCTGGTTGTCGCCCACCCCGACATGAGTATCAATGACGCGGCCAGGGTCATCCTCCGGTCAGGAATCCAGAAGCTCCCGGTCGTGAACGACGCAGATAATCTGGTTGGGATCATCTCGAATACTGATGTGGTTCGGTCTCAAATCGAGCGGGCGACTCCAGGGAAAGTGGGAAAACTCATGCGAACACTCGAACAGATTCACGGAGTCACCAATTCACAACAGCGGCGAGAGGTTGACCTCGCGGGTCTTATTCCCACTCAGACGCGCGTGTACGCTGACGAACTTGAGGGACGCCAGTACGAACTGCAGCGCGGGCTGGCTGAACCGTTGGTCGTGATTGATAACGATGGAGAACTGTATCTCGCTGACGGCCACCACCGCGCCCTGGCAGCACACCGTCTCAAAATCGAGACTATCGATGCATACGTAATCGTCCTCAAAGACACAGTCCAACTTGGGATGGCACAGACCGCCTCCAAAGAAGGCCTGGAGACAATCGAAGATATCGAAGTCGTCGATTACGCTCGTCACCCGCTTGTCGAGACGACCCAGCGGCTGCAGTGACAGATTGATAGCGGAAACCCGACCCCGAAGCGGTGGGTCTGACCGGGAGGGCTAATCTCCACTGACCACCGCACATCACACTGTCGTCGAGTATCCAGGCGGCCGCGACTGATTTTTCTCGATAGACGCTGCTGTTCGGGCTTACTCGTCTGCTCTGCCGAATCGTATCTGCCACCTGACGGGTATCAATCGTACTGATAGAAGCCCTGGCCGGTCTTCTTCCCGAGAGTGCCAGCCTCGACTTTCCGTTCGAGAAGATACGCTGGGGTATACCGGTCTCCGAGTTTGTCATGCAGTGTCCGAGACGCCTGCAGGACGATATCTAAGCCAATGTGGTCGGCCAACTCGAGTGGTCCCATCGGAACATTCGTTCCTAACCGCATCGCCCGGTCGATATCGGCTTTCGTGGCGACGCCCTCGTCGAGCGTCCTGATTCCTTCGTTGATCCACGGCATCAGAATTCGATTGGTGACGAACCCCGGTTTGTCATCCGATTCCCAGGTGGTTTTGCCTAGGTCCCTCGCGAACTGGTGAGCGATTTCACCGACCTCTTTGGCGGTCCGTTCACCAATTATGACTTCGACCCCCTCCATGAGCGTTACCGGATTCATGAAGTGGAGGCCGACGACACGCTCTGGGTGAGCCATCTTGCTTGCAATCGCCGTGATTGATAGCGTGCTGGTATTGGTTGCGAGTAGAACCTCAGTATCGGTCACCCGACTGAGAGTGGCGAAAATGTCTTTTTTTATTGGCAATTTCTCGGCAGCCGCCTCGATGACGATATCCGCGTTACTCAGTGCGTCTATGTCGGTCGTCCCTTCGATGCGGCTGCGAATCGTCGGTGGATTTGCCTGTTGGCCGCCCTTTTCGGCGCGCGCGTCGAGACGAGACTCGATTGTATCGAGTCCTTCCTGAAGAGCGGACTTCTCAATATCGCTGATCGTCACACTGTGGCCGGCTGTGGCAGCTACCTGTGCGATTCCACTTCCCATTGTTCCTGCCCCCACCACACCGACAGTCTCTATTTCGGACGTACTGCGCATATTATGTACACATGTGCGGGTGAGGAACTAAACATTACTGACGGCGCTCAGATAACCAATATCGATCGTCTGCAGTAATCTGCAGGTGACGGCTCCGATTATAACACTAGAACTTGCCGAGACATACCCTGTGGGATAGCGCAGATACACGTCCCCGACTGTATCAGTGATTGATCGGATTTCCGAAGAGACACAATGTGTCACTCCACATGTCACACCACAGTGGCTTCCGCTGTGCTACAACTGGGGCGATACGCCACACGAACTACAGCAGCTGATGACGGCTCTCATTATACTCTGAATACGGCGACCGGATGGATTTCACCCCCCTCAGCGCGCCAACCCGGCTCGAGACGACGACCGTGACCCAACGCTTTTGATGAACGTTTACCCAACTATTCAATATGATTCCACAGGCGGACGACCCAATAACACGTGACGGAAAGGCACTGATCCTCGCGTACGATCACGGTCTTGAACACGGACCGGTCGATTTCGATCCGGTTCCGGATACCGCAGATCCCCAGGCAGTGTTTGATCTGGCGACACACGACGCCGTCACCGCCGTGGCCGCTCAGAAAGGGCTCGCAGAGACGTATTACCCCTCGTACGAGGATGACGTGGCGCTGGTGGCCAAACTCAACGGGACATCGAATCTGTGGATGGGTGAGCCTGATTCGGCCGTCAACTGCTCTGTCGATTACGCTGCGGAACTGGGTGCTGATGCGATCGGGTTTACCCTGTACGGTGGCTCCAATCACGAAGTAGAGATGGCTGAGGAGTTCAGAAAAGCACAGGAAGCGGCACGCCATCGTGACATGAGTGTAGTGATGTGGTCGTATCCGCGCGGACAGGGGCTGAAAAACGACACCAGCCCGAGGACGATTTCGTACGCAACCCGGCTCGGGCTCGAACTGGGTGCAGATATTGCGAAAGTGAAGTATCCGGGATCTCGAGACGCGATGGCAGACGCCACCCGGATGGCCGGCGACATGAAAGTAATCATGTCGGGAGGCTCGAAAGCAGACGATCTTGAATTGCTCAAAACAGTCGAAACCGCCATTGATGGTGGCGCCTCCGGACTGGCCGTGGGTCGGAACGTCTTTCAACGAGACGACCCGAGAGCGATTCTCGATGCGTTAGAGCACGTTATCTTCGATGAGATATCCGCACAAGACGCACTGACAGAGACAACTGGTGCGGAGGCGCTTGACTGATCACTCGTGACCGGATCCGAAGCCGGTGACTCTGCGGGTGACGCGCAGACAGTCGAATCCGTGTTCGACGCGCTTGCTGCGGTCGCACCGCAAATCCGTGCGGGACTCTCCGAACGGCGCGGTGCATCCGGGACCGAAAACCCCTCTGGAGAGGACCGACTGGCTGCTGATATTTACGCTGATGAACTGCTCGCAGACCGTCTCGCGGATATCCCCGGTATTGCCGAGTACGCCAGCGAAGAGCGAGCCGAGCCAGTGACTGTCGGTGATGAGGGCGGATACGCTGTCGCTGTCGACCCGCTTGACGGCTCGTCAAATCTCCAGTCAAACAACGCGATGGGGAGTATTCTTGCCGTGTACTCTGACTCGCTACCCGCACCGGGAACCGAGATTGTCGGAGCTGGGTACGTGTTGTACGGCCCGATTACGACGATGGTCGTCGCCGCAGACGGGATAGTTCGCGAGGAGATACTCGACGATGGCCGGACGGTTGTCGATGAGCAACTCCGGCTCCCGACTGACCCGTCAGTGTACGGATTCGGGGGGCGCGTCCCCGACTGGCCTGCCCCATTCGCGAAGTACGTCCGGCGTGTCGAAACCGAACTCAAGCTGCGATACGGCGGGTCGATGGTCGGTGATGTCAATCAAGTTCTCACACACGGCGGCGTCTTTGCGTATCCCGCACTCGAATCTGCGCCCAACGGAAAACTTCGACTCCAGTTTGAAGCCAATCCAATGGCGTATATCGTTCAAACCGCTGGCGGAGTCTCCTCTGACGGAGACGGCTCGATTCTCGATATCGAACCGACGGGCGTCCACCAACGCGTGCCAGTTCACCTCGGCAACAAGCCACTCATCGACCAGCTCGAAACCGCGTTCGAATGAGAAACCTGCACCGACACACCAGTCGAAGCCGGGAAGTCAGGACAGCAGCCATCAGAACGCCGACATACACACTCGATTAGGAGGCAACACTCGTTGTCTCCGCGGAGACGAGAAAGTACACTGAGTGTCCATCCGCCACGAGATTGACATCCTCCCGCGCCTGAAGACGCGGGAATCCCACGACACCGCGCCGCTGGATTGGGATCTGAGGGTTTGCAGTCTCCCACTTGACCCTGCGGTTGGAATCCGCTGGACAAGTCATACAGGGAGACTCCGGGCTGTGCCACCCAGCCGGGACTCCTCTCCCCGTCCAAACTGGCCGCAGACTCGGAGTTACTTTCGTTCATGTCGAGACGGATGTTCTCCGCCCCAGTCACGTCAGCGTTGAATGCCGCATCACACTCCTCGCAGACGTACAGACCACGTTCAACACGCTGACTCTCGTTTTCTCTCCCACACATACAACACGTCTTGCTCGTGTCACGCTCGGACACTTCTACAGATAGAGCAGGCCGAGTGCCTCGGGGCTTGACCCCGAGGGTGAAGGCCGTACGCTCACTTTCACTTCCCCTTTCAGTTTCACTTTCACCTCGGTAAGATGGTATGTAAGACACTTAGCGACAAATAAGGTTGTA
>JAQCMZ010000179.1 GCA_028274825.1 Haloferacaceae archaeon | reverse complement strand
CGACGCCCATCGACGCGTCCAGCGGGATACTCATCTGGTCGATATCGATCGTGACGGTCCCGTTAGCGGCGTCAATGTCGCGCACTGCTTCGGCGGCGGGGATTCCCTGTTCGGCACCCGCCGCCAGAGTCTCCTCGATTTGTCCCCAGGGGATTCCCTCAGCACGCGCTGTCTGCACTGTCGACAGCACTTCATCGACGAGATCGTAGTTGGCATAGAGGAGTTCAGCCCGAGTTTGTTCTTCCTCAGCTTGGGTTTCGAAGCCTTCGATGGCACCCTTCTGTTGTTGAATAATCCGCTTTTGTGTCGCGATTTCTGCCTCAAAATCCGGGCCGGTGTCGGATTGTTCACCGGTGTCAGCGTCCAGTTCGAGGTGATGAAAGTAGTCGTCGACGGCGTCATTAAAAGACTCGTACGACTCTGCGGAGAGTCCACGCTCTTCCCGCTCGGCCAGCGGGAACGGTGCCACGTCGACAACGGTTTCATCTTCAGAGTAAACGCGAGGGTCGAGTGTCCCCGACTTGAGATCGGTCGCGATCCGGTCCAGCCCATCGTGGACAGCCCGGAACAGAGCGTCGTCGGCGTCGCCGACCGGTGTTTCTTTGTCGATTCCCGCCCGAGAACACACCTCTTCGGCGTATAGTCCGCCGAGGTTCAGCTGGGTCGCCAGCGTTCGGACGATATCTGCCTCCGACTCGTCCATCCGGTCACGGAACGCGTCGAACCCGACTTCGAGTGGATTCAATCGCGTCGACGGGTACTCGTAGGGAGCACCCGGGGCCACAGTTCGTGAGCGGAGTCTCACCGTCGACAGCGAGTCAACTACCTCACCCGTCTCGTCGAGCACCGCCAGATTTCCTTCTCCGAACAACTCGGCTACCAGGGTGGTGTTTTGATCGGTCCGTTCGAATTCGAACACAAGAATCCGGTCGAATTCGTACTGTGACACATCGACAAGATTGGCACCAGCGATCCGGTTGCGCAGCATCTTCGCAAAGTCTGGGGGTCGCCCGGGGGCATCATCGACGTGATCCACATCGGCGACGTGAACCCGTTTGATATCGCCTAACTGGACGAGCAACTCTATCCGCCCGCGGTCGAAATCGCGAAGTTTCAGCCGAACCAGATCCGCATCATATAGGTAGGCCTTGTCGACCACTGCACCCTCGTAACGGCTTAATTCGGCGACGAGCGCGCGGAGGTCAATACTTGATAGCTCCTGCTTCGGCTCCATGCTCTAGATAGAGACGGCGGGAAAAAAGGGGTGTCGTTGTCGTCGGACAGGAGAGAACCGTGACCAGTGGCGAATCCTCCGATGTCACCACTCTGATTTAGATACAGAAGGTCAGTGCCCTCTCTCACGATTGAACAACGAACTGTCTAATGGCCCCAGTTGTCGAAATCCTCGATAGATCCGGTCGCGACGAGTCGTTGAAGTTTCTGTTCGAATTGGTCATCGGTGATCTCCCCCCGTGCGTACCGTTCACGAAGTGTTTCTAAGGCCCCGTCTGGACAGAAATCTGCCGCAGTATCGTCCGTGTGTCGAGACACGGGATCTCCATTTTTGTCTGGCTCGGCCGGAACTCGCGTCACAAGGGTCCCAGTCTCGCCGTCTCTCGCGAGGATTCCTGTGACAGGAACCAAAACCACGTAGCCAAATATCAACGCCGGCAACCACCAGCCGTAGTCTCCGGCTAGTGCCCCCATCCAGATACCGGTCGCGATTATCCATACGATTGTCGTCGCGTTCCGTCGGAGTCTATCACCGACGATGGAATTCATTAGAACCAGTCGCTAGCGAGATTAGATAAACGTACCGTCTCTTCAGAGCCCGCTACACCACTCGGAGACGGTGGTTTCAGCCCCGATCACGAGAGGCCACTCCAAGAGCAAGACTGCGACTGAGACTGCAACCAGAGTCGGGATTAGCTGTCAATCAGAGCTGTTTCGAGACGTACGGGCCGTCCTGATGATACTCGAGTTTCTCGCGGTAGTACTGGCGGGCACCGATCCCAGAGATGACTGACAACTTCTCGAAGCCGGCATCACGAGCGAGTGCCTCAGCGTGAGACAGCAATTGTCGCCCGTATCCACGGTGTTGCCAGTCGTTGCCATCAGCGTCTCCCGTGTCGAGCCCGACTTGACTGCCGTACACGTGGAGTTCTCGCACCAGTGCAGCCTCAGCGAGTTCGCGACGGACTGGCTCACGCGGCGGACCGCCACCAGACCCGCCGGACTGTCCCGGAGCATACGACGGGAATCGGAGTCTGCAGAATCCGATCAAAAGCCCTCGCACAGGGTCTTCAAACGAGATGAAATGCTCAGTGCCGCCGCCAGCCTGATAGCGAGTTGTCTGCAACTCGATCGCGTCAGGATCCGGATCAGGGTCGTTGTGACCAACCTCGCGGGCGCGAATGTCGCGGATGTTGTATCCACGGTCTCGAGCCTCGTTGGCAGCTAACTGGCGAAGATTCGACTTCTGCACGCCGGCATCGATCAGGTTCGCCGGGATGTCTCGCTGGACCCGTTGGAGCCGAGTGTACTCGGGAATGAGATCCATGATCTCCGCGACCAGCCCTGTAGCCTCCTCACTCGTCAGCGGGTCGTATTCTTCACGCTGCCACATGTCGTACACTCGGGTGCCCTCGACAACGAGTGTCGGGTAGATTTTCAGATAATCCGGCCGCCAGGCAGGATCAGCGAACAGCCGGCGGAAGTCTTCCAGACACATCTCGCGGGTCATTCCCGGCTGGCCAGGCATCATGTGAAACCCCACTTTGAACGCCGCGTCTCGGAGCCGTCGGTTGGCGTCTCGAGAGGCCTGCGTGCCGTGACCGCGGTGCATCTCGCGGTTGATCCGCTCGTAGGTGGTCTGGACGCCAACCTCGACTTTCGTTCCGCCAAGCTCTAGCATCCGGTCGATCTGTTCGGGGTCACACCAGTCCGGCTTCGTCTCGAAGGTCGTCGCGATATTTCGGATCTCGTTCGTCTCGTTGTCCGCGATCACGTCTTCGAGGTAACTGAACTCGATATCTCCAGGGGCCGGAGCGAACGACTCCCTTTGAGACGGATTCGGGTTGTTTTCCAGACTGTAATCGTTCATCGCTTCGATTGCCCGCTTGACGAACCACTCTTGATAATCGTGTGAACGAGCAGTCATCGTCCCACCCATCAAGATGAGTTCCACCTTGTCGACGGGGTGGCCAATCTGACGGAGTTGTTCCAGTCGGAGTGTCACCTGCCCGTATGGGTCGTATTCGTTTTGCTTTCCTCGGGCGGCGGCAGGCTCATGGCCGGTGTATGACTGCGCTGAAGAAAACTCACTAGCAGGCCCACCGGGACAGTACAGACATTTGCCGTGTGGACAATTGTGTGGAGAGGTCATGATCGCCACCGGTGAGACTCCAGAAGCCGTTCTGACAGGTTTGCGCTGGACTACCTGTCTCACCTCTTCGCGTCGCTCATCAGGCGCTCTGTCGAGCAGATCAGAGTTGCGCGGCACCTTCGGGGCAGAGTGTTTCGAGCAGACCTCTCGCTTGACTTTCTCAAGCTCATCCCGCTCGATTTCTCCCGCGGCGATCTGGCCGACCAGTTCCTGACAGACGCGCTCGAAGACATCTTCCTCGGCAGTCGCGTCCGTACTCATTACCGTTATATGGCCGTGTGCGGCGAATAAGCGTGTCGCTCCCCGCCCGTCAGTCCGACACGTGCCGGCAGACACCTGCGATACTGCCACGGTTGGTGACATCCTTCCGCCGCTAAATGGGTGGACCGTCTGTCTCATCAGCCACATTGACCAGACGATCAGGATAATCGAGTCCTCACACGTCGTTGATACACGAGTGTGAACCCTATTGCGGGGAGGAATCGGTGTGGTTCACGCGGCGCTGAATCGAACCCAGAATCCGCCGGTAGACGGGCTAAGGCGTGATCTCGCGTGACAAAACCAACTGGTGATTCTCGACGGAACAACTCAATACCACGGGTAGATGTCTCTCTCGAGATTGCGCGATTGCGACCGAACAGGGACGTCTCGAGATTGCGCGATTGCGACCGAACAGGGACGTCTCGAGATTGACATCCTCCTCCGGTGAAAGCCGGAGGAATCCCACGGCACCGCTGGATGGGGATAGTAACATCTGCAGTCTCCCACTTGGTCCTGCAGTTGGAATCCGCTGGACAAGTCGGACAGGGAGACTTCTGGCTGTGCCAACCAGCCGGGACTCCTATCCCCAGCCAAAACGGGTGGGGACTCGGAGTTACATTGATTGATGTCGAGACAGATGTTCTCCGCTCCGTTCACGTCAGCGTTGAACGCCGCATCACACCTCTCACAGACGGACAGACCACGCTCAACACGCTGATCTCCTCTTCGCTCCCGCACACGCAACACGTCTTGCTCGTGTCGCGCTCTGACAGTTCCACGACTTCGATTCCCTCGAGTTTGGCCTTGTATTCGAGAATCGAGCTGAAGCGGTCGAACGCCCACCCGTGTAGGTCGAGGCTGCCGTGCTTCCCCCAGTTTTTCGACTCGCCATCTTCGTTCTCTCGGACTCCCTCCAAGTCCCCGATGTTGATCCGGCCAACATCTTTCTCGACACACCGCTGAACGATGTGTGTGGTGAGACTGTGGAAAAAGTGGGTGCGGCGCCCCGACCATTTCGCATGGAGACGGGTGGCTTCTTCGCCACTCGAGTCGTCGCAGTTGGCAATTTCTGTTGGGAAGTAGTAGCCGTCCTGTTTCAGCCGGTTGCCGGGGGACAGCTCAGCGTCTTCGGCACTGTACGCGACCGCCGCGAAGTTACAGATCCTGAGATCGATCCCTGCCGTCTCGGTGCCGGGAACGTCAGGGGTCTCAATTTCGTCTTTACAAACGAAATGGAGTTTCCACTGCCGTTTTGAGTCGTCGTAAACGGCGCGAACCCGTTGGAGGTTCTCGACCGTGACGCCGGGCGCAGTTTCGTACTCAACAAGGATGTACTCTCTCGCTCGGGGGGACTCCTTGTGAGTTCGACCTTTTGAGAGGCGAACTCGATTGTTTTGTGAGTCGTGGCGGATACCCTTTTGTTTCCACGTCACCGTCGAACGAGGGTGTTCAACGTGGACACAGCGACCCTGCTGATAATAGTAGTTTTCTTTACGGTAGCCAAGTGGATTGTCCCGGTCGTCGTCGGAGCCATACCACGAGTTGAGGGCTTCAGCGAGTTCCTCCAGAACCCGCTGACTGGGCTGACTGTGTAGCCCGTTGTACTTGATGCGGGTCTTCAGCTCGTGTTTGAGGTCTCCGTGGTCGGGGATCTCACCCGTTTCATCCCAGACTTCGCGGGAGTAGTAGTTAGCGACGTTTCAGAGCTTGCTGACTGACCATCCGTGCCTGTCAAGCGACTCCTCTACCTGACTGTGATTGAGGATTTTCGCATGGTGGGCGGTGGACTTCCAGCATTTGGAATGGTCTATAATAAGCTACAGTTACGTCGTGAATAGAAGTTCTGGTTGAGAGCGGTAGAATATCCAAGCCTGCTATCGAGAGTCAGGTGTGTCAGAGTTGGCGGATTCATCCCGCGCCTGAAGACGCGGGTATTCTGCTTGTATTCTATAATCCCGATCGGTCGGTCACATCGAGACGACTGCCATCCGTCTCGGTCGGGTCCGGACCGACAGGGTGTCCGTCGGGAGTGGGAGCTGAATTAGTTCACAAAAGATTCACAGAGGGCTCACAAGAGATCGGCAGTCGCGTTGATGACGGCCATCTCAGCGGCATCGCGCTCGCCAGACAGGAACTCGATACGTCCGGCGCGGATATCAGCGACTTCGAGATCAGCGTCTGGAGCGCTGTCACCAGCCGTATCGGCCACCTCACGAATATCGATATCGGCCGTCGAGCGGAGGTACAGTTCGTCAGTGCCCACGCCGAGAGTCACTGGATCGGTGTGCTGCTCACTGCGGTGGAGTTCGTCCAACAGGAGTGTTTTCGGGGGGAAGTCGTACCGATGAGTGAAGGCGTCTGTATCCAGCACTGCTGTTCCAACTCCATCGATCTCTTCTCGCTGGAGATTTTTTACGGCAGTGTCGATTTCGTGGCCGAGTTTCTCCCGGAACTGTTCGGAAACGTGTCCCGCGAGGTCACCCTCGTCTTCGAATAGCAGATCCGTGATCAACTCACGCTTGTCTTGATACGACTGGTGGTACGCCTCCAGCGCGATTGCCTCGCGTAGCGCAAGTACCCGTTCAGGGTCGTATCCGGCATCTTCTGCCAGTTGAGTGTACGATTCCGGCGGGGATTCCCAGTAACTAATCGCGGGAAGGTGTTTGATTTCGTCGACAGTCTCGGTATTCACGTTTGCAGCCAGATTCGCTCCGAGTGCCCCGGTCGACAGATTTCCGTCAGTGTTCACCAGTTGTGGACTTGCGAGCACGTCCACGGAGTCTTTGATCTCGGGATCAGCGACAGCCGCGTCCACAACCACGCGCTCGGCGTCATACAGGTCAAGCAGACTGAGACCGTCAGCGGACTCGGTGGTCGAACCAGTGCCAATCAGGAGAAATAGCGGCAATTTCTCACCGTGACGGTCACGATTCTGGAGCATTCGTGAGACATCCTTGGTGGCATCCTCCATGTCGTAGACCGACTCTTCGATTGGTCGACGAGTGAAGTAGTGATATTCTGCGTCGCTTTTGGAGTGCTCTTGACGAATCAGCGGTAAGACGGCCCGCTCGACTGCCGCTCCAGCGACGTAGCTATCAGTAGACGCCGGGTGTCGAACAACAATCGGCCGCTGTTCAAAGACCGCTCGACGGATCGCCTCCGCGGCATCGAGTAGCCGCTCAGAGAGCGTCGTCACCGTCGGGTCGTCTGCCAGTGAGATGACATCGTCTGGCCGAGCGCGATCAGTCAGGGCACTGGTGAGTCGCTGAGTCACGACATCTGCCTGTTCATCTTCGAGTGAAATCAGATCATCAGTCTCGACTTGGAGTTCATCGCGACGGATTTCGACTTCCCCCTCGAGACGAACAGTGTCACCGACATCGATCTCGGGATATGCACGGACACCAGGCTCGACAAATGCGGCAC
This sequence comes from Haloferacaceae archaeon, assembly GCA_028274825.1. Lineage (GTDB taxonomy): Archaea > Halobacteriota > Halobacteria > Halobacteriales > Haloferacaceae > J07HR59. Next base: position 4,125 of record JAQCMZ010000179.1, on the reverse strand, counting down.
AGTCGACAGTCCCAGATTCGTCCCGGAGTTCAAACACCGTCGGACCGCCGGTCTGACGAGCGCTCTCAATCTCGCCTTCGATGCGGACCGTCTCGTCAACGTGATCCTCAAGGGATGTCACCTGGACTCGGTCGTCATCGTCGGTCGGCTCCACATCGAATTCAAAATCAGTTTCGTCAGTCGATTCGGAATCGGTTTCTGTCTCAGTTGTCGGGGATTCCGTCGTCGAGACTGACACTGAGTCGGCCGATTCTGCAGTCTCGGCGGTCTCATGCGTCCCGGCCGTCTCGGTAGACGATTCAGCTGCAGTCTCAGTGGCGAACCCGTCTGACTCGGCATCCGCGATAGACTCTGTGTCCGCGTGTGCAGAATTACCCTGCGACTTTGACCGGTGTTGTGCGTCACCTGCGGCCTCGGGTTCGGGTGCAGAATCTGAGGCTGCGTCCGGCTCGGACGATGTATTCGTCTCGGATTCGGGCGCAGAGTCTGAAGCTGTGTCCGGTTCGGACGGTGTATGCGCGTCCGTGCTGGTGTCAGACTCAGCCTCATCGTTTGATTCACTATCGGAGTCAGAGTCGTCATCTGGCAATCTGGTCGTCCCGTCTTCATGAACGAGTGAACCACGGAATTCCCGCTCGGACTGGCGGATAGACCATGCGAGATCAATATTCCCGTTATCACGGACATTCGTCACTTGGACGAACACAGTGTCTCCGGGCTCCCAATCGAGTGACTCGAGACGGCGGTCCAGTTCTGACCGATGTAACAACCCGGTCACGTTCGACGACAGATCAATGAAAACCCCGAAGTCAGCGTAGCCGTCGACGACGCCGCTGTAAAACCGGTTCGAGACGAGTTCATCTGGGCTGTTTCCGTGAAAATCGAAAACAACATCCTCCTCGTGACTGTCACAAATCCGACCGTCAACGGAGGTATCGCAAATAATGCAATCTCCCATAGCGTAAACTGAGAGATGCCAACTAAAACTGTTGTCGAAATGCGTCTGATACGCGGTCAGCGGTGGGTGCTTGGCTCGTGCGTTCCACAGGCGGTCCGTGTGTCTCTCACCGCAAGATTGGGATGACGACACTCACCCGGCCACAAATGGGAGTCATCCTCAATGATACGACTCGAGTCGAGTCGAGTCGAGTCGAGTCAGGGAGAATCACTCTGAATTGGCCACTGACAGACGTTTGAGGCACATCTCACGACGCTCTGTCTCAGGGACGATTCACCCGCTAGCGAGTACGCGCACGGCCGCGATACCACGATAGGCGATCCCGAAGGCAAACACGCCGGGGACGGCCGACGCGAGAGCCACACGCGGCCAGGAGGCCTTGTGAACAGTCCGTATCCCGATTATGAAAAGGACGATTCCATATGTCCCACACACAACCCGGAGTGCAGGAACTGGTGGGCCGGCAAACACCATCGGCGCTGTCGCGTAGGCGAGGACCTGGACAGTTTGACTCACTCCTGCCCGCTCCTTGACAAATATAAGTAGTGACAGCGTCGTCAGCGCCGCCGTCAGGTGGAGTCCCGCTGGCGCAGCAAGTAAACTCGCCGCGAGTATAGTCACTACCCCAGACAGCAGACGACTCTCTGCTATCCCGGGGATTACCGACGGGGTGGTGACCAACCACCCGGTAATGAATCCCGCAGCCACGAGAATCTCGAAGGTGAGTCCTGGACCCTGATCACCTTCGCCAACCCCGGTCGCGAAGAACCGTCGTGGCCGGAGTAGTACCTCAATCCATGCCCGCCCAATCCCCCGAAGGCCGCGGTCTCGTCCGCCCTCAGGCTGTTCAATCCAGGTCGTCACACTAACTCCTGTGTGCCGGGCGAGTATGACGACACTGATTCAAAATGGATGTAACAACGCAGGTCAACCTGGAATCGAGATGTTTTCACGAAATGAACGACTGAATCTCGGGCATTGTGTACGTCACTCGTGGACAGCCGATAGAAGCTGACCGCTCCGGGTGGGGTCACTCAGCAGATGTTCGATGTGGAAAGAGCGGAGAACGTATCAGAATTTTCATGTTTTCTGTTCGGTGAGCCTGCGAGGGATATCGACAGTATACACAAGCATCGGTCGGTAGAGCCCGGAGTAGTCGGATTCAGCTCATTGACCCACTCAACGGCTCGTCACCAATGACGGCAAATCTAATCACAATTGATACCATCATTATGTCCAACCGGCTAGTAACAATTGGATGTCTGAACACGAAACTGAGAAGCTTGTCACTGCAGACTGGGTCGAAGATCACCTCGAAGATTTCCAGTCTGACGACCCCGAGTACCGTCTGCTCGAGGTAAACAACCCGACTGTAACGGATGAATCAGAGTATACCCCATATGACGAGGGTCATATCCCGGGAGCGACGTTTTTCCACTGGGAAGATGACCTCAGCGACCCTGTAACACGGGATGTTCTCACCAAGGATGATTTTGAGCAGCTGAACTCCGAGGCGGGTATCACAGAAGACTCAACAGTCGTCATGTACGGCGGTGGTCGGATTCCGAATTGGTTTGCACTATTTGCCTACTGGGAGTACACATACTACGGGCACGAGGACGTTCGCGTGATTGATGGTGGGAAACCGTTCTGGACGGACAACAATTACGAGCTAACCGACGAGGTACCCGAGTTCACCGCCCAGGAGTACTCCTCAGACGGCCCTTACGAGACCATCCGGGCTTACAAGAGCGAAGTCGAGGAAGCAGTCGAAGATGGTGTGCCACTGGTCGACGTTCGATCACCGGCAGAGTTCACCGGCGAGATCATCGCACCCGAGGGATTGCAGGAAACTGCACAGCGTGGCGGACACATCCCCGGCGCAGAAAGTGTCCCGACAGGGACAGTCCTCAACGACGAAGACGGCACGTTCAAAGATCCCGACGAACTGCGGGAACTGTACGCTGATGTCGGTCTGGACGACGAAGACGAGCGGGTCGTCACCTACTGTCGAGTTGGCGAGCGGTCGTCTATCGAGTGGTACGTCCTCTCGGAACTGCTTGGATTCACTAACGTCGAAAACTACGACGGATCCTGGACCGAGTGGGGTAACGGCATCCGAACCCCGATCGAGACCGGTCAATCCGACTAACTGCGCCAGAGTCGCTCACTGAAGCTTTTTTTGCCAAGACGTTGGTCGGGATAGCTGCAATTGGTCTGCCGCCAGTCAGGATACCAGTCCGGATTCTCGGCCATCAGCTTGGAGGACGTGTGAAATCGTGTAGTTACGGCCACTCTGAGGGCTGAGAGATTCACGGTAGTCGTTACGAGTTTTTACCGCCGCGACGAATCTCGTCGGTAAGAAGAGCCACTGAGGCGCTTGGTTTCGACACCGCCGGTGAGGCTATTCGAAATACACACTATCAGTCGCCAACTCGTGAGTGACCCGGTGGATGGGTATGTTAGCCCATTCTGACACCAGATACCGGGTTCAGCTTCGTTTCGTCAGTCAGCGCTTTCCGAGAGCCTCTTCGAACACACGCTGTGCTCGCTCGTATCCCTGATTGCGGTCGACGATTGGGTCAGCGTATTCCGGCGCGAGTCGGTTGCGTTCGGATCGAGAGAGAGTCGGCCAGTCGATGATTTTCCCTGCTGAAACATCTCGGAGTTCGGGGATGTAGGTTTTCATGTAGCGGGCGTCATCGTCGTATTTCGAGGCCTGACTAATCGGGTCGAAAATCCGGACATCGACAGAGTCAGTCCCCGTTGAGGCCGTCCACTGCCAGTTCCCGTGGTTCGAGGCGTAGTCGTGATCGATCAGTTTTCGCGTGAATTGTCGGGCTCCTTTCCGCCAATCGATCAGCAGGTGTTTCGTGAGGAAACTCGCAACGACCTGCCGTGGGCGGTTGTGAATGTACCCCTCTTGCTCGAGTTGTCGCATTCCGGCATCGACAAGCGGATACCCTGTTTCGCCCTCAACCCAGGCGGTGAAGTCGTCACCATCATCACGCCAAGCAATCTCGTTTGGAATCGACTTGTAATTCGACACCGCCAGATCGGGATTGTAATACAACAGGTGGTAGTTCTGTTCTCGCCAGCTCAGTTCATACCGGTACTTGTCGACATTACGGCGTTCAGAGCCGTGCACTGACTCGTACACTTGACTG
>JAQCMZ010000177.1 GCA_028274825.1 Haloferacaceae archaeon | reverse complement strand
GTGATCTGCTCTCGCTTCGCGGCTGCCGAGGTGGTTGTGTCGTACGCGCGGACGTACTCGGAGCGAGTGTGTTCAGTAAATGCATGCCGAATCGCGAGATACCCCTCAGGGACGATTGTCCCGCAGATTTCACACTCGTGGCGTAGATGCTGAGTGGACTGGTGGATGATTGCAGATTCGACATCGTCGAATACTTTCCCACAGTCGTTGATACCACATTGCCACCCAGCCATACGATCGTCAACACTGTCGAATGTAATAACTGTTGTGAGATTGGTTATATGTCAGGAATACAACCATTCTTATGATAAGAGCGGAAACCATTTGCGGTGGCTTATCAAACCGATGGTCGTGAGTGGGCACAGGACACGCGTCGACACACACGTCAAAGTGCTGAACCGGCAGGTGGTTGAGACGGCAAAGGCACGTGGGATCGACGTGCTCGTCTACGCACCACATTTCGTTCAACTCCCAGATATCCGCCAACGGGCCGCCCGGTTTTCTGACGACGAACTTCTGGTCGTCCCAGGACGTGAGGTGTTCAGCGGTGACTGGCGCACCCGACGGCATCTCCTCGTGCTCGGGTTGACCGAACCAGTCCCCGATTTCATCACCTACGAGGCCGCCATGGCTGAATTCGAACGGCAGAATGCGGCCGTTCTCGTTCCCCACCCGAGATTCGCGAACATCTCACTCACTCGGGCGGAACTTTCTGCACACGCTGACCGACTGCACGCTGCTGAAACGTATAACGCCAAACTGTTGAACTGGCACAACAAGCGATCTGAATCGATTGTCGAAGAGTTACAACTTCCCGCGTTCGGGTCCTCATACGCGCACCTATCCGGGACAGTCGGCGAGGTCTGGACCCAGTTTGAAACCACAATCGACACCGAGACCGCACTGGTAGAGGCGCTTAAAGCCCGTGTGCCTCGAACGGTTGAACGACGCCATGGTCTTCACCGTCATCTCCAGAAAGTCGTCGAGTTATCTCATCTGGCATACGAAAATACGTGGCAAAAACTCGACCGAATATTCCTCTCGGCGACAGAGCCCACACACCCGTGTCAGATGGCTTATGATGGCCGGTTCGACGATGTCTCAGTATACTGACGTATGCTACCGAGTCAACAATCGCGATGGGTGGGTTCGACACGGCTCACTGGTGACAATCAATTGGCCCTACGAGACGGGAGTGATATCGCCGCCATAGCGTCACGGGAGCTGTCCGTTAGCTGATGTTTTTCACCGCTCGATTGTGGTTGTCGAATCGTCACCCTACCGGCCTGCCTGTAGCTGATGCCACTGACAGCTGCTCTCGCTGACAGGGTGGGTGTCTGCTCACGCCGCGTCACGACAGGCGGCCGTTCAATTCGGTGAACCCGAGTTTAGAGCCCAAGGCCTCTGACGAATCTGAGAACATCGAATTCGACGCCTGACAGGGCGGTGTTCAACCCCCAAAACACCGCCAATTCTACGCCGGTGATTATGACTGTGACAAGATCAGCATAATCACTGCTGGTTGTCACCCCAGCAGGAAGTCCAAATTCACGCTCAAGTGGATAAAACAGTGCGATTCCGCGCTTGCTCCCGATTACGTCGAGCACGTAGTGTGAGAGAACCCCGATCCAGACGTACTGTAGATTCCCAAATACGAACGGATACGCGAACACGACCACGAGAACCGGGAGATTGTGCAGTGTCTTTCGATGCCGTCCGAATGCCGTGTCGACGTCGGGAAACAGCGCTCCGAGGACAATCGGGACGGAGATCTCGATTATTGTCCGTGCAGTCTCTAAATCGGCTGCCGGCTCTAAGACAAACCCCACTCCTATCGCGAGCAGAATAGCGTTCAACACGTGACCTCGCTTGTTCATCAGTTGTATACAGACTCGGCTGTGACTCAAGCGTTTCTCCTACACACTATGTCACGTATTCGACTGTCGCTGTGTGTCCTCGTCTCTCAGCCGCCAGTCACCAATCTCACACATAACGCGCGCGAACACAAGTCAGACTCCCGACCCACTGGAGAAGACTCGAGAATTGTTGATCTTCCACCATCACGGCAGAGCCGAGCGAGTACCCGTCGAAAGACACAGGTAACGACCACACAGAACACAGTCATGAGCTATGAGGAGCCCCAATTTTTCCACGTGATGCAGTACGCTGCCGATGCCGAGGGGGACGTCATCGACATGGTGAGTGGAAACCCGGACTGGGAACCGCCGGAGGCACTTCGGGACGGCCTGCGAGAGTACAGTGACTTCGAATCTGCTGCCTTCCAGTATCCGCCAAGCGAGGGACTGACGGAGTTACGCGAAGAGATAGCCGCCCGTCGCCGTGTCGACCCCGGACAGGTGATCATCACAAACGGCACTGGAGAGGCCAATTACCTCGCGATGGCGCGGGCGCTCAATCGTGGCGCCGGCGACGAGGCGATTCTGCTCGACCCTGTGTATCCGTACTACCCCGGGAAGGTGAGCCTGCTGGGCGGCCAGACACGGCTCGTCCCGACCCGCGAGAACGGGAGATTAGCTGTTGACGCGATTGCAGAGACACTGTCAACAGATACTGGATTAATTGTTCTGAACACGCCGAACAATCCCACTGGAGCCGTCTACGATCACGACCGAATCCGTGAGGTGGTGCGGTTAGCCGAAGACTACGACGCGCTCGTCATGATCGATGAGGTGTACGACAAGTTCGACCTCTCGGGGTCATTCGAGAGCGCACTGACAATCGACTCGACCCATCGGATCGTCACCAGCGGGTTTTCAAAGTCGATGGCAATCACCGGCTTTCGGGTCGGGTACGTTATTCTCCCCGAAGAACACACCTCAACGGCGAAGACTCGCCATATGCTCGTCAATGTGTCAGGGGCTCGTCCCTCTCAGTACGCTGTTCACCGTGCTCTCCGGGAGACACCGCCAGCATACTACGAGGCATCCCGTGAAATGTTGCGGGATCGGATCGACTCGTTCACCGAGGCACTCGATGAGAGTGGCGCCGAGTACACCCGACCTGACGGTGCGTTCTACGTGCTCGCTCGCTTCGATGGATTTCCTGGTACAATGGCGAACGTGAAGCAACTCATTGACGAGGCAGGTGTCGCGGGCATGCCAGGCTCCACGTTCGGTAGCGCTCGCGAGCGGTGGCTTCGGTTCGCGTTAGTCACTCCCCGTGCTGAGGCTGCAGCTGAGAGACTCGCGGAGTACTTCGGCTGAACAGGAATCCTATCAGATTCGCGTCTCACCAACCGCAGAGTGTTGACGTTCTCGTCGCCCAGCAGATACCTGGTGTTGACCACCTGTGACCCGTCTCAAGTCGCCGCCCACAACACTCGGCCGACTCAGTCCGTGATCTTTCCGGTGTCGTCAGACGAGTGCACGGTGCCGCATCGTGCGTCTGCCCGCTTGTTCTGGTCTCGATGCCACTTGCAAAACTGCGAGCCGAAGGCGACGAAGCCTGACTTGGAGGCCAGTCACCACCGATTGACTCCCGCCACCTGACTGGTGAATCTCGCTGACTCAGCCCGAGGGTCGTTAGCCTTTAGCGGGACCGCGCGCTATTAGATGCCAATGAGCGCGCAGACTGCTGATACGGACCTCGCGGTCGTGATTGGTCTTGAGGTGCACGTGCAACTCGAGACTGATACGAAGGTCTTCTGTGGCTGTTCGACAGAGCCAGCTCCCGACGAGGATCCCAACACCCGCACCTGTCCCGTCTGTTTAGGCTTACCGGGAGCACTGCCAGTGTTGAATGAGGGAGCCGTCGAGGCGGCCGTCAAGATCGGGAAGGCACTGGACGCTGACGTCCCCGATCGAACGACGTTTCACCGGAAAAACTATTTTTATCCGGACCTTCCGAAAAATTTCCAACTCACACAGTATGACGCACCGATCTGTGAACACGGGCGTATCGATGTGAGTGTTGAGGGAACCCGCCGAGAAATCGGCATCACCAGGGCACATCTCGAAGAAGACCCCGGGAGTCTCCAGCACGTGGGCGGGACAATCGACTCGGCTGATTACACGCTAATCGACTACAATCGTGCAGGAACGCCGTTGGTTGAGATTGTCACTGAACCAGACTTCCAGTCGCCGGCAGAAGCACGGGCGTTCCTCGCGAAACTCGAGGAAGTCTTAGAATACCTGGACGTGTTCGATTCGAATCGAGACGGCTCGCTCCGGGTTGACGCCAACATCTCGATTGCTGAGGGCGTCGATGACGGAACTGAACTCAGAGTCGATCAAGACGCGCTCGAAGCGGCCAATCGCACCGAGGTGAAAAACATTTCTAGTTATAAAGGGGCTGAACAAGCGTTAGCGTACGAGGTGACCCGTCAGAAAAACGCGATCCGACGGGGTCGCGAGGTCCCACAGGAGACCCGTCACTGGGATGAGTCTCGTGGGATCACTGTCTCGATGCGGTCGAAAGAAGCCGAAAAAGACTACCGCTACTTCCGTGAGGCCGATCTGCCGCCGTTGGAAGTCGCCGACTGGAAGCGCAGGCTTGAGATCCCCGAACTCCCGGACGCCCGGCGAGAACGATTCCGCGAAGAGTACGGTCTAGACGCTGAGTCGGCAGCCAAACTCACGTCTCGAAAGGCTGTCGCTGACTTCTATGAGGGTGTCGCCGAGGCGTTTGCCCCGGGACTGGCAGCCACGTGGGTGGCCGACAATCTGTTGGGAGAACTCAACTACCGCGACATGGCTATTACCGACATTCAACACCGTTTGCCTGAGTTTGAGCGGCTGATCAAACTTGTCGACACCAGCGCAGTAACGACGAAAAACGCTGAAGAGGTGGTTCTTCGGGAAATGCTCGACTCGGGCGACGAGCCAGACACGATTATCGACCGCGAGGGGCTCGGCGTCGCCGAAGACGACGAGGTGTCGGCAGCGGTCACAGACGCAATCGAGACTAACCCTGACGCAGTTGATGACTACCATGACGGTGAAACGGGAGCTATTAATTTCCTAGTAGGGCAAGTCATGCAGGCGACCGGTGGGTCCGCCGCTCCCGACGAGGTGAACCAACTCCTTCGTGAGGAACTCGAGGGCTGACCCTGCAGTGTCTCAGTTTTCAGCGAATATTGTTCGCCTCCCGTGCATGCTCTACACTAACTGAGAGCACCAGATTACAGCGGTCGACTGAAAGCCCACAGTGGTTAGCGGGTGAGGCCGACGGAGAGTGGACAATCTGTTGTAGATGGTTAGATGGAATGCTTGTCTCGCAAGCCCACTGTGCTCTTTAGACGCTGGCTGGTGACAGTGGTTTCCGGCATGGTCGTGAGTATTTCCCTCCGGCGAGCGCACCACCTCAACGACCCGGTGGAGAAGAGAGCCGGTCCACAACGCCACCTCCCCCCAGCCGAGTGATCAGACCAGACTGATGGCTGCTTTTAGCACACGTTGCCGCTAGAATCCACCGTGATGATCAACAGCCCGAGAGGTACCAGGACAACAGGCCGAAGATGCTCCTTCTGCACAGTGCGGCCACGAAACTATACTGCCGACTCGTCCCTGGACAGGACCGAGACGCTGTTTTTGAGACGATTCGGGAGCATCTCGAATCGATCAACCCTGTTCTCGATGTGACTAATAGGAGCCTGTTCCATTCGATGAACACACCCGCCGACAATCCTGCCGCGAGGCCGATTCGACAAGCGCTGAAAGAGACGCGGGAGACAGAGCCAACCAAGTCACCTGTCCGCGGCGGAAGTCTCCCGGTGGCATACACCCGAAATATCGATGCAATATCAACTGTGGCTGTGTCTGAATCTCGCCGCTTTCACGACCAACGGACCCACTTGCTTGACGGACACCTGACTGTTGAGTGTTTCCAGACGGGTCTCCAGATGAGTGTGGCTGTGATTCGGGCGGTCACACAGCGGTGGCTGCGGTTCAGAGATAGTGTGTTCACCGTCTCGATTCGCTCGAAAAATCAGCGGGATTAAACGGTGGTCGTGGCTAACCAGAGATATGGAAGGACTCGAAAACCGCACGTATGCCGGGGAAGCCGAGCCAGGGACGGAAACGGCCGTTGCTGGGTGGGTTCATGAGGTGCGTGACCTCGGTGGGATTGCGTTCGTGATTCTCCGAGATACGACGGGAAAAATTCAGGTCAAATTCGAAAAAGACGACGCAGACGACGATCTCGTCAAGACGGGGCTCAACGCCGCTCGTGAATCGGTAATCCGAGTCGTTGGCGAGGTTACAGAGGAGCCGCGAGCGCCGACCGGTGTCGAGATGGTTCCCTCGGAGGTGGAACTCATCTCTGAAGCGGACACAGAACTCCCCTTGGATCCGTCAGGAAAGGTCGGTGCTGAACTCTCCACTCGGCTGGATAACCGGACACTCGATCTTCGGCGGGCTGAATCACAGGCCATTTTCGAGATCCGGGCGGAAATCTTCCGAGCGGTCCGTGAGGCGTTCAGACAGGCGGATGCGACGGAGATCAACACCCCGAAAATCGTGGCGACTGGGACAGAGGGCGGGACAGAACTGTTCCCGATCACGTACTTCGGCGAGGAGGCGTTCATGAACCAGAGTCCGCAGTTGTTCAAGCAGTTGATCGCGGGCTCTAACATCGAACGTGTCTTCGAGATCGGCCCGATTTTCCGTGCAGAAGAGCACAACACGCCCCGACATCTCAACGAGGCGACCTCGATCGACTTCGAGGGGGCCTTCTGCGATCACCGCGATGCTATGGAGATTTGCCAACAGGTCATCGTGGCCGCTGCTGAGGCTGTCACGGAGTGTGAGTCACAGCGGGAGGCACTCGAACTGGACGAGTTCACCGTCCCCGACACCCCGTTCCCGCGGCTCACCTACGAGGAGGCGATCCAGCGGATCAACGCCACCGGCGCACTCGATGAACAACTCGTGTGGGGCGACGATCTCCCCACGGAGGGGGAACACGCCCTCGGAGAAGACGTGGGCCAACATTACTTCATCACCGACTGGCCGTCCGATATCAAGCCATTCTACATCAAAGACCACGACGACGACCCCGACCTGTCGACGGGATTCGACTTGATGCACCCCCGAATGGAGCTGGTCTCTGGCGGACAGCGTGAACACCGCTACGACCGGCTCATCGAAGGATTCGAGCAGCAGGGGCTCAACCCCGACGAATTCGGCTATTACACCGAAATGTTCCAATACGGTGTCCCACCCCACGCTGGCTGGGGGCTCGGCGGCGAGCGACTCGTCATGACGATGCTCGGCCTCGATAATATCCGTGAGGCTGTGCTCTTCCCACGAGACCGCCAGCGGCTCTCACCCTGAGCCACCTTCACGATCCATGAGACGTGGCGGTGGTCCGGTCTGGTCGTTCGTGTCTGTAACTGTGTCTGGTTCGGCTTGGGTTTTGCCTTCGTCCGTATCCTGTTACTCGGGTCGTTCCACAGTCCGGGTAGGTTATCGGACAGTCGGCCTGTCTTCGGAACTACACATTCCTTATGACCCGGCTGATACTGGCCATGCAGTGCTGATCGAGGGCCGACCGAGTGGCCACTCATGATCAGTGGCGGACACACTATCCAATCCCCCAGAGAGCGTCCGTCCCGCTCCAGGGATGACAAGTATTAATCGGACTCCCCCGCGAATGTTGGGTCATGACGAACGAGCGGCAAGCACGAGCGTTCGTTCCGGGTCACGTGACGGGGTTTTTCAGCACACACAGAGCCGCCGACCCGGCAGCGACAGGCTCGACCGGAGCCGGGATTGCTCTTGGTGACGGTGCGCGCGTGACTGTCGAACCGGGGGAGGATGTCCGTCTCAACGGGGCTCCTGTGGAGATGAGCCCGGTACGTGGAGTGCTCGCGGCGCTCAGTATCGACGCAGGCGTCCACATCGAGACGCCACTCCCGGTAGGAGCAGGGTTCGGAGTCTCAGGCGCTGCAGCGCTCGGAACAGCACTGGCTGGAAATCAAGCGTTTGACTGTGGACGATCTCTCAACGACTTGATTGCCGTCGCTCACTGCGCGGAAGTCCAAGCGGAGACTGGTCTCGGTGACGTGGTCGCCCAGGCGGCTGGTGGCGTTTCTATCCGCCTCGCACCCGGTGGTCCCGCGCACGGTGACTGCGACGGTATCCCGGCAATCGGGCGTATCGAGTATCTTAGCAAGGGAGAGTTGTCCACACAGGAGGTGCTGACGAGCGACACCGAGACGCTGTCTGCCGCCGGCGAAAAGGCGCTCTCTCAGTTGGTCGATACTCCGCGACTCGAGACACTACTGAGCGTCTCGAGGACATTTGCACGGGAGTCAGACCTTCTCGGAGAGGAAGTAGCCGACATACTTGAGACGGTCACGTCATCCGGTGGAGATGCTGCGATGGCGATGCTCGGTCGAACCGCCTTCGCCACGGGGACTGGACTCTCCGATGCTGGGTTCGACCCGCAGGTGACACAGATCCACCACGGTGGTGCACACTTGCTCCCCGTCAAATAAGCCGATCCACCGACTAGCGCGCCCGCCGAGGCGTGGCAGCCTCTCAGACACAGCTGTCAGCTGCTAGCTACATCAGTGAGGGCGTTCCGCGCGGTTTTTGAGTCATAATCGCCTCGTACGTGTATGACCGATGAGATCCCGGAAGATCACCCCCGATACGAGTCGCTCCTGACTCGTCACCGTATCGAAGCAGGGGTCGATAGTGGGATCACCTCCCGGCAGGGACTGATCGCCGAAGGCCGGGGAGAGGCGTTCGATTACTTACTGGGCGAACAGACAATCTCGTCGGCTGATCGTGCCGCGAGGGCGGCTGCCGCGCAGTTACTGTCAGCCGAGCAACCCGTTCTCTCGGTGAATGGGAATGTCGCCGCGTTAGTCCCGGAAGAAATGGTGGAACTCGCGGACGCAGTGGACGCAAGCTTGGAAGTGAACCTGTTCAACCGGACTGAGGAGCGTCTTGATCGAATCGTGACACATCTCCGCGAACACGGCGCTGACGAGGTGAAAGGACTGACTGCTGATGCCCGGATTCCCGATCTCTCTCACGAACGCGCAAAGGTAGACGCCGACGGAATCGCCGCTGCCGATGTCGTTTTTGTCCCGCTTGAGGACGGCGACCGCGCCGAAGCGCTGGCTGCTCTAGGGAAAGTCGAGATTGTCGTCGATCTCAACCCCGGGTCGCGATCCGCCCAGACGGCGGCTATCCCGATCGTTGACAATATCATACGAGCCGTCCCGAATATTGTGGCTCACGCTCGCGATCTGGAGACTGCTGAGCCAGGCCAGTTGCGAGCGATTACAGACTCGTTTGAGGCTTCGGTCGCTCTTCAAGAGGCAGAACAGACAATCCGAAATGGGTCACTGTCGAGTTCAGACACGACACGAGACTCACGGTCGTGAGTCCCGCCGATATCGGAGGGGTCAGTCGAACCCGCTGAGTAGCGTCACCACCCACTGCTCGGGATCAGAGTGGTCGCGAATCTCGATTCGCTCGACCCATTTCACCCACTGGAACCCGCGCCGACCCGGAGCGACGAGCCTGGCAGGTGCCCCGTGACCGTGTGTGAGTGGTTCGCCTGCGACGCCCGTCGCAAGCAACGCCTCACGCGCCTCTGCGATAGGGAGTGACCATCGATACCCCGTGACCGAGACGAACCGGACGTATTCCGCGTTCTCTGCTGTGCCGGCAGCCTCGAGAAGATCGCCCACCCGAACACCGCGCCAATCTTGGACCGTATACCACCCGCTCGTACAGTCCAACAACGCCCGTTCCACATCTCCCTCGATGGGCCCGGACCCCGGACGCACCTCGTCGTATCCGAGCGCTATCGACTCGTCGACGAGCCCCGTTATGTTTACTGTCCAGTCGTCACGACCAATCGGGTCTGGATCATCGGCAACCCAGGCAGTCACGGGAAACGACCCTGTTCCCGGCTGAGTCTCACTCCCGTCATCGCTCGGATTCCCACCGTTACCGGTGTCGACGGGTTTGGAGCCGGTGAACCGGCGTTTCGACCCCGGCGTGTCAATGACACCGCGAAGGGCGTCTTGTCCGCGTGCCACCACGCCACCCGCCGCCAGTAACCCCGCGTACTTGAGGGCGGTTCGCCGCTCTTGGAAGTCCTGCCGTCTCGGGAGACGGAATCGCGTGGAAACGTGTGCAGCCGTCAGCGGTATCAACAGAAGTCCGAGTCCAACGTGAATGGATAGTATCGTCCAGTAGGCAACCCACCGCAGTCTGATCCATCCCCAGACGAGCCCAGTCGCTAGTGCTGCGATTGTGGTCATCCCCAGCACTATCGACAGTGCCGTCGATGGCTGCCATGCGGTCGGTTCTGTCACCCGGCGGTGCACACGCGCGAATTTGAACGCTAACAACCCGATCAGTGCCGGTCCTGCGACTCTGTGGCTCCACACTACATACCAGCCGTCTGGCCGTCCGACGGTGAACGAAATCAACCCGCTGAGAACCTCGAATAAGATGACCCCGAGAATCGACCAGTCGACGAGTCGGGCAGGCGGAGCAACCCGGCGTAACGTCCGTTCGATGCCGCTCACGTCCGAGGTTACGAAGCGCTGACAAATGAACTATCGGGATGTCAGCATAATATCACCCAGTGTTGAGACGCCATCTACCGACGGGACCCGCGGGATGAGGCCGACGGCGGGTGGAATAAGTCTCCTGTCGCCCGGCGAGTGTTGCATCGGCGAGCCTAGAGCGGATTTCCACCTGTAAAAATGTTGGAGACCCACCCTCTCGGTTAGACTGAACCGGCACGGGCCACCAACTCACTGTTGACGGATAGCCAGCGGAAGCCTCGCCGTTTAGTCTAGGGAGGAAAATCGAGAGTGAGAAACTTCGATTGGTGACTGCCCGACCTGAGACCGGGAGCCTACAGGCAGTCACTGTGTGAGGATGCCACTAAACTGAAACACGGTAGTTTCCCTGCCCACGACTCTGCAGCTTTCCGGAGGACAGCCGCTCAGTCGTCTGCGGGGGTCCCAGCAGTCTCAGTCAGAGTGGCGCGGCCGTGTGGCGCCTCGAGATCCGGATCCGGACCGCTGGCGATGATTCTTGTCGGGGTGACATTCGGGTGAGTGGTGTAATAGTGTTCCTTGATATGATCCATGTTTACCGTCTCGGTGACTGCTTCCGTCTGATAGAGGTCGCGGAGATACGGCCAGAGGTTCTCGTACTGGTGAATGAACCGTCTGTTACACATGAAATGCGTGTGATATACCTGATCGAATCTGATAAGCGTCGTGAACAGACAGATGTCTGCCTCGGTGAGTTGGTCACCGGCAAGGTAGCGATGCTCTGACAGCACACTGTCCCAGTGGTTTAACGCACCGAACAGTTCGTCAATCGCCTCATCGTAGGCGGCCTGTGATTTGGCGAAGCCTGCCCGATAGACACCGTTATTAATCGGTTCGTAGATGTCCGTGATAATCTGGTCAATCTCGCGGATTTCCTCGGGGCTGTCAGGAAGCAGTTTACTTCCAGGAGCGGCGTACTCGTCGAATGCGGTATTGAGCATTCTGATGATTTCACGAGACTCGTTGTTGACGATAGTCTCGTGGGTTGTATCCCACAATACTGGGACCGTCACGCGGCCGCTCGCGTCCGGGTCCGCTCGGGTGTACAACTCGCGGAGATATTCACTGTCATACGGTTTATCGGGGGTACAGCCGTCCAATTCCGGGGAGAACTGCCACCCCTCCTCTCCACGCCACGGATCGACCACCGAGACGGTGATGGTGTCTTCGAGTCCACGGAGGGCCCGCGTGAGTAACGTTCGGTGAGCCCATGGGCACGCGAGGGAGACGTACAGGTGATATCGGCCCGGTTCCGGCTGGAACCGGTCGTCTGGTTTGGTGTCGTCAGCAATGCTGTCGACATGGGTTGGCACCGTCGATCCCGCAATCCAATTCCGGAACTGGGTGGTCGATCGCTGGAATCGGCCTTCTTTGTCGGTCGCTTCGTTGATATCTGTTCGCCACTCTCCGTCAACTAATCGATTCATACCCGAAATATGCACTCGGGAGGATTAATCTGTTCGCTCGCCAACCCAGCTTTCTCTGAATTTCTCGAGTGAACCTTCCGTCCTCACCGAGCGACCGGAAAGCGCAAGTCTGGCGAGGAGTGGTGGCCACCCTCCTGAATTATAGAGATTCACGGAGAATACTGGTGGCTTGAGCCACCAGATGAATCCGACAATTCTTGACATGATATGCCGTACACAATCTCGTGCGTGGACAACTGGCAGTTGACCCGGTGTTTGCTACGGCCTCCAGCCGAACTCACAAGCGAAGCCGACCACGCCGACGGTAGATAAGCAGGTAACTCCAAGCCCTTTGCAGGCGGCGAGTAACGGCTTCCTGGCAGTGCCACTGGGTGACTGTCCAGCAACCCTGAACTCCCACCCTTCAGGATTGACCTGCCCGGCCAACACCGGGTGGGAGGCCCGCGCCTTTACGCGCAGAAAATGTCAGGTTACTGTCACTAATCACGTGACGGAATCCACCCGGTTGAGTATTCTATCGGTCGAATGGCCGAGCATCAGTTACTGTCTCCCGAAGCCTGGAGTTTAGCTATCGGGTGTGGTGAAACGCGTGCGCCACAGGATACGACAGCACTGTGTGGTACGGTCGAGCCCGCTGAGTAGCTCCAGTTTCACTGTCGATCATCTTGCCGAGTGAACTCGAGTGAGGCGGCCGTCATCCCGATAGGTGTCCTCGAGTCGGGACCCGACACTCGACGATTGGGCCAGAGGCCGGAGAGATTGACTTGCTGACGCGTCCCAAGCGTCTCGTCTGCGCCCCATTTTTGACCGGTGGTATTTTTACCACCCGGTCATATTACACAGTTGTATGTCCGAGTTCGACAAGTTCAGTGACGTTGGCGAGGCGGAGGTCACACGCGCGATTGGTCAGGAGTGGAGCAATGAGTTCATGGAATTCACAGAATCGGACGTAATCATCATCGGTGGTGGGCCTTCGGGACTCATGGCTGCCAAAGAACTCTCACAGCGAGGCGTCAAAACGATGATTGTCGAGAAAAACAATTACCTCGGTGGTGGGTTCTGGCTCGGCGGGTTCCTGATGAACAAGGTGACTGTCCGCGACCCGGCACAGGATATTCTGGAGAATCTGGACGTGGATTTCAAAGCTTCGCGCGACACTGACGACCTGTACGTCGCGAATGGCCCGGAAGCGTGCTCAGGGCTGATCAAGGCTGCCTGTGATGCTGGCGCGAAAATGCAGAATATGACGGAATTCACCGATATCGTGATCCGGGAAAATCACCGTGTCGGCGGAATCGTCATGAATTGGACGCCGGTTCACGCGCTTCCTCGAGAGATCACCTGTGTCGATCCGATCGCGGTTGAGTCAGATCTAGTGATCGACGCGACCGGCCACGATGCCGTCGCGGTGTCGAAACTCGAAGAACGGGGTGTACTGGACGCGCCCGGTATCGAACACGCGAGCGAGCACAACACTGGGATGGATGACACCGGGGACGACCAGTACGGCGCCCCTGGTCACGATTCCCCGGGTCACGACTCCATGTGGGTCGGGGAAGCCGAGGATGCGGTTGTGGAACACACTGGTGTTGCTCATGACGGTCTTGTTGTCGCCGGGATGGCGACGGCCACTACCTACGGGCTCCCACGAATGGGACCAACCTTCGGTGCCATGCTGGTTTCCGGGAAACGAGCCGCACAGGCCGCACTCGACGAGTTGGAAGTCGAGGCTGCCCCAGTTGGGATGAACGCTCAGGCACCTGCCGACGACTGACTGGTCTCAAACTTCACTGTCGGTTATGTTGGCTTCCAACTGAGCGTCCGATTGCGCTGGGTTCGAATTTCATTTCTAGAGAGCCGGGTCCGTATCCTCAGCCCACCCGTGACCACTGGCTTCGGTTAATAACCCAACTCAAGTTCAGTTTAGTTCACTCGTTGCAGACACACATTGATCACCTATACAGTCTCGCTAACGGCTGCCGGCTGAATTGGTTACAGAATAATCTGTCGCCGATCCGGAGACGATCACACAACACACTCACAGAGCAGATAAATCACGCTGTGGAGGGTGATTGACCCACTCGCAACAGATACTTGCCTGTTCATCAGCTTATACTATCGTGGAACAAGCCGAAGTAACCGCTGCTCAACCGACGGGAGCCCAGTCAGTGTATCTTTCTCTTGAACTCACT
Source organism: Haloferacaceae archaeon (assembly GCA_028274825.1). GTDB lineage: Archaea > Halobacteriota > Halobacteria > Halobacteriales > Haloferacaceae > J07HR59. The sequence goes on along the minus strand of JAQCMZ010000177.1, from coordinate 68 downwards.
GACCCGGATGCGGCGTTCACCGGTCTCCCGGGTCACCATACTGTCGTCTCGAAGCCAGAAACGGAGCA